>DATGVY010000651.1:0-14166 GCA_035299845.1 Streptosporangiaceae bacterium | reverse complement strand
CGGGCTGAGCTTCGGCATCAAGACCAGTCAGGCGAATATCAGCTACGAGGAGATCCTGGGGACCTGGCGGGACGCGGACACGATCGGAGTGTTCGAGCACGCCTGGCTCTGGGACCACATGGTGCCGCTGCGCGGGGACGTGCGGGGAGCCGCCCTGGAGGCCTGGACGCTGCTCGCAGCGCTGTCCGCGCAGACCGAGCGGCTGCGGCTTGGCGTGATCGTGACAAGCAACCGGCTCCGCGCACCCGCGCTGCTGGCCAAGATGGCCGCCACGGTGGACGTGATCTCCGGAGGACGGCTGGACTTCGGGATCGGGGCCGGCGGCAGCCAGCTGGCCGGGCCGTTCCTGGAGAGCGTCCGCCGGGAGTACGACGCCTATGGCGTGCCGGTCGTCCCGCCGGCCGAGGCTGTCCGGGCTCTGGCCGAAGCGTGCACGATTGCGCGCCGACTGTGGACCGAGGATCAGCCCTTTGACTTCGATGGGCGCTGTTACCAGCTCACCGGCGCGGTCTGCGAGCCCAAGCCGGTCCAGCGGCCGCATCCGCCGATCATGATCGGCGGCGGCGGCGAGAAGGCGACGCTCCGCGTGGTCGCCGAGCACGCGGATATCTGGAACTGCCCGGCGCGCACCGCCGAGGAGTACAGCCGCAAGAACCGCGTCCTCCTCGACCACTGCGCTGCCGTCGGCCGCGACTCACGCGAGATCACCCGGTCAGTGCAGATCCTGGTGCGCGGTGATAACCCGGCGGCAGCCCGCGGCCTGCTTCTTGAGCTGATCGATGCCGGCGTCACGCACCTGGTCCTGGGGCCGATTCCGCCCTGGCCGGGGAGTCCGGCGAGGTGGCTGGCCGAAGAGATCATCGAGCCGGTCCTCGCCGCGGCCGCGGCCGGCTAGCCCTGGCGGCTCCACAGCGGGCCCGCCGATAGCCAGGCGGCCTCCCAGGCAGCGAGCCGCCTCCGGTCAAGCACCCGCCGGACGCCCGCTGCCAGGCCGACAAGCAGCATGGCGAGGGCGGCGAGGGCGAGCGACGCCGCGACGGTGACCCGGTCCCGGACCTGGTCCGCGGTCAGCGGCGGCATCCGCACGTTCCCCGCGCGGTCAACCCACACCGGCACGGTGGCACGCGCCCTGGTGCCTGCGGCGGCCGGGACCTTGCCGCTGTGCGGCCGGCCGCCCGCTGTCCAGCGGGCCTGCGTCCAGGTCACCCAGGAGTTCGCGCCGTTGTCGGACATCACCGGCCCGGGCGCGGCCGCGAGCAGCACCGCGGGCACCCGATGCCATGACCGCTGGGCATGCCGGGCAGCGGCGTTGTCCCCGTGCACCCACGCGCTGGCGGCGCCCGCGGCCAGCGGGCCCAGGGCCACGAACGTGGCGATCACGGCGGGCAGCAGCCATGCCTCGATCAGATCCGAGCGCCGGCGCAGGGGGTTATGGTCAGTCCCCAGCCGACGGCCCACCCTTGTCCACATCGATGTGGGCCTTCTCATAGCGTTCACCCCACAGGGGAACCCGGCCGCCACATGAAGCTCTGCCTGCGGTCGTCTCCCCCTCGATTGTCACCCTCCTGACCGTGCCGCCGCCATACCCCCGCAGCGCGAATCCGGCACGTACTGGCGGGCCGCGGGCGACCTGGCCCGGCGAGGCAGCGGCCAGCTCATGCCGTCCGCGACGTTCTCAAGATCAGCTTTAACGGATGGGCCGCGGCCAGTCTCCCCGGCACCGAGGACGGGCACCCGGGCACCTGCCTCGGCAGCCTCAGAGGTTGTATTCAGGAAATAATCAGTTAATCCGCCAGGAAGCATCAGCCGCTCCTGAGCTTGCCTTCAGATAGAGATCCGATCCTGGTAGCAGGAAGACACGGTGACTCACCTATC
This sequence comes from Streptosporangiaceae bacterium, assembly GCA_035299845.1. GTDB lineage: Bacteria > Actinomycetota > Actinomycetes > Streptosporangiales > Streptosporangiaceae > Palsa-506. Next base: position 12,291 of record DATGVY010000651.1, on the reverse strand, counting down.
TAGGAGGACAGGCTCATGCGGATGGACCAGGATCCGGCGGCCTCGGCCAGCTCAGCGCAGGCGCAGACGGATTCACCCTGGCCCGGTCCCGGCGACCCGGCAGCCCCCGGCGGCCCGGCACACCCCAGCGGCCCGGCACACCCCGGCGGCCCGGCACACCCCGGCGTCCCAGCGGGCGCCATCAGCGGGCCGGCGGGGCCTGGCGACCCGGGCACCCAGGTAAGGCGCCACCGCGTCCGGCTGCTGGCCATCACCGCAGCCGCCGCGCTGGTTGCCGGGGCGGGCTCCGCCTGGGCGGTGACCGCCAGCGGAGCCGCAGACCCAGTGCTGACCACCGCCCAGATCGTCGCCAGAACGGATCCCGCCGTTGTCGACGTAGTGTCCACGCTCGGCTACCAGAGTGCCACCGCGTCCGGCACCGGGATCGTGCTCACGTCGTCCGGCGAGGTGCTCACCAACAACCACGTGATCAACGGCGCGACCGCCATCAGGGTCAGGGACGTGGGTAACGGCCGCGTCTACACGGCGACGGTGGCCGGCTACGACGTGGGCCACGACATCGCGGTGCTGCGGCTGAAAGGGGCCTCTGGCCTCGCCACCGCGGCCCTGGGCGACTCGTCGCAAGTCAGGATCGGCCAGCGGGTGGTCGCCGTGGGCAACGCGGGCGGTCAGGACGGCACTCCCTCGGTCGCGACCGGCCGGGTGACCGGCCTCGGCCAGTCGATCACCGCCAGCGAGGAGCTGTCCGGCACCTCCGAGCAGCTGACTGGACTCATCCGCACCAGCGCGGGCATCCAGGCGGGAGACTCAGGCGGCCCGCTGCTCAACGCCCGCGGGCAGGTCATCGGCCTCAATACGGCGGCATCTGCCGGATCCGGCGACCAGCTCAGGTCGTCCACGCAAACCCAGGCCTTCACCGTCCCGATCAACGAGGCAAAGTCCATCGCCAGCCAGGTCGAGGCCCGCCAGTCCTCGGCCGCGGTCCACATCGGCCCCACCGCCTTCCTTGGCGTCGCGATCACCTCATCGCCGGCCGGGCCGTTCGGGCAGCCGGCCAGCACGGGAGCGCAGATGGCCGGGGTCGGCCAGGGCTCGGCCGCTGCCAGGGCCGGCCTGACGGCCGGCGACGTGATCACGTCGCTCGGCGGGCACGGCATCACCTCGTCCCCCCAGGTCCGTTCGGTGCTGAACGGATACCATCCCGGCGACAAGATCAGCATCACCTGGACGGATCAGGCGGCCAGGAGCCACCGCGCCACCGTCGTCCTCACCACCGGGCCGGCCGGCTGAGGATGGGCTTGCGGGCGCGAGGTCAGACGGCACCGGATGAGCCGGGGGAAGCCCAGAACGCCCGCAACGCCCCGGCGAGCTCGCTGGCCCGTTCGTCGGGGAAGAAGAGGCGGGCGCCGTCGATCTCGACCACCTGGGTCGCCTTGCGGGCCGGATGCCTCGCCTGGGTCCGGCTGGCGGCGGCCCGGTTGTGCGGCGAATCCTGCTGGTCGACGCACCCTCGGTGCTCGGCTGGGACCGCTGGCGGGCGCTGGAGGAACGCCACGGCCTCGGGCTGATCAAGGGCGCGCTCGGGGGCGATCGCCGAAGAAGGTGGGCTGGCACCGGAACTGGTCGAGATCTTCTCCCATGTCCTGCTGGCCACGATGAACGAGATCGCCCTCTTCGTCGCCCGCGCGAACGGGTCGGACTCTGCGACGACATCCGGAGCGGGCGCCATCGAGGAGTTCCTGGCCCGGCTCCTCGGCGACACTCAGCCACTTCGACCAGGGGAGCCCCCGGGTAACTCCGCGGCGACGACCGCGGACCAGATCGGATGACGCAGATGCCCGTGTACGCCGAAAGGTGGTGCTCTGCGTCCGGCCGGAGCCACGCAGGACGAGAACGGCTGACCATTCCCGCCTGCCAAGCTGAACGGGCGGAAGGAGAGACGATGACGGCGAGGGACATCACCGAGGACACAGTCACGGACGCGGTCGTGCAGAGCTTGTCCGCGACCAGGGATGCGCGGCTGCGGGACTGCCTGACGGTGCTCGTCCGCCACCTGCATGCCGCGGTGCGGGAACTCGAGCCCACGATCGCCGAATGGGAGACCGTGGTCGAGTTCCTCACCGCGACCGGCCAGGCGTGCACGCCGGTCCGGCAGGAGTTCGTGTTGCTGTCCGATGTACTCGGCATCTCCTCGCTGGTGCAGAACATCAATCACCGCAAGGCCGCGGGTGCTACCGAGGCCACCGTGCTCGGGCCGTTCCACATGACGGAGTCTCCGCGCCGTGAACTCGGCGACAGCATCGACGGGATCGGCCGCGGGGAAGCGTGCCTGGTCTCCGGCCGCGTGCTCGGCGTGGACGGCGCGCCGCTGGCAGGCGCCACCGTCGACGTGTGGCAGGCCGATGACAAGGGCTTCTACGACGTCCAGCAGCCAGGCACGCAGCCGCCTGGCAACGGGCGCGGGCTGTTCACCACCGGCCAGCGCGGGGAATTCCATTTCCGCACCGTGGTCCCGGCTTACTACCCGATTCCCACCGACGGCCCGGTCGGGACGCTGCTTGAGGCCACCCGGCGGCACCCGTTCCGCCCGGCCCACATTCACTTCATCGCCGAAGCCGCTGGCTATCTCCCGGTGACCACCCACATCTTCGTGGCCGGCAGCCCCTACCTGGACAGCGACGCCGTCTTCGCCGTCAAGCACAGCCTCGTGCGAGAATTCGGTCTCGTCGACGACCCGGTCGCTGCCGCACGCTATGGCCTGCCGAACCCCTACCGGCGGGCCGACATCGACCTGGTACTCGAGCCAGCGCGAGTGCACTGACCGTGCCCCCTGGTCGCGCAGTCTGGCCTACCGGGTGCCAGCGGGGGCTAGGTCGGGCGTGAACAGCCCGGCCAGAGATGCCAGTGCTGGCGGGACGATCCGGTAGTAGACCCAGGTGCCGCGCCGTTCCGACTGGATGAGCCCGGCCTCGCGCAGCACTTTCAGGTGGTGGGAGATGGTCGGCCCGGTTAGGTCGAACGCGACCGTGAGGTCGCACACGCACGCCTCCCCGCCGTCGTGCGCGCCGATCAGCGACAGCAGCCGCAGCCGGACCGGATCAGCGAGCGCCTTGAGCACTTGCGCCACCTCGGCTGCCTCGCCTTCCCCCAGGGGTGCGCGGGTCAGCGGCGCGCAGCACGCTCGCTGGCCCTGGCCCAGAACCGGGAGCACAACCTGATTCGACATGAATATAATTTGACATACATCTAACCAAGGAGCAAACTGCTGTTTAGACAGACATCGAATCAACTGGAGGAGCCGTGTCCCGTGTCCAGCTCGCGCTCAGGGTCGCTGACCTTGAGGCGTCGATCGACTTCTACTCCCGGCTGTTCAGCGCCGGGCCGGCTAAGCGCCGCCCTGGCTATGCAAACTTCGCCATCGCCGAGCCGCCGCTGAAGCTGGTGCTCCTCGAAGGCGAGCAGGGGCAGGCGACGGTGATGGATCACCTCGGCGTGGAGGTGGAGTCCGCCGGGCAGGTCACCGAGGCAGCCAGCCGCCTCGCCGGGGAGGGCCTGGCCACCGAGGTCGAGGAAGACACCGCCTGCTGCTACGCGGTCCAGGACAAGGTGTGGGTGCGCGGGCCGGGCAGCGAGCCGTGGGAGGTGTACGTCGTCAAGGCAGACGCCGACGTCCTGGCCAAGGATGCTGGCAGCACGTGCTGCGCGCCGGGCGGCCAGGCTGCCGGCGCCGAAGGCAACGAGCGTGCCCCGGCCTGCTGCTGACGTTCATCATGTGTCGATGCCGCGTGGCCGCTGTCATGCTGGCCGCGCGGCAGTGGCGCCGGGGCGCTTCAGGGCCAGTCGCTTCATCCCCGGCCTCCCGCCGGCGTCGGTCCTGTCCGACCCAGTTTTCCGAGCGTCCCGTCGTTGACCCCGAGTTCCCGCGCGACCTGCGCGATCAGCTTGCCGGTCTCCCGCACCAGCCGGACCGCGCCCTCCTTGAAATCCTGGTCGAACTTCCGCCGTGTCTCCATCGCCATCTCCCTTGAGGGCGATGTCTCCACGCTACGAGGGGAACCCCATGACGGCGTCATAGCGGCGGGCGAGGGACTCCCTCACAGTGCTCATAGCACAGAACATAAGCTCCCCGGAGCCAGAAACTAAATTATTTCGCTACAGTTTCTAACCACCGTGCTGGTAAGACGCATCGCCACAGTGGGCGCGCGGTCCGGGTCTTGACACCCCAATCCGGGGCCAGGAAAATGCGCTGGGTCGCCCGCGCATGGCGGGCCGGGCAAGGGGAGGACGCGCATGAACTGGCCCAGGCGGATGGGGATGCTCACAGCCGGGACCGCGCTCACGGTCATGGCGGCGATGTCCGCCGGTGGTGCCGCGCTGGCCGCGCCATCGGGTCACCCCGTACGGACCGTGAATCCGCCGTTCCGGGTCAAGGTCATCGGCCGCTTGCCGAACGGCAAGCCAAGGCTGACCAGCACCTCGCCGACCGGGCTGTCGCCGGGCGCGATCCATTCGGTCTACTCGCTATCCGGGCTGTCTCCGTCGTCCGGCGCGGGCGCTGGCCAGATCATCGCCATCGTGGATGCCTACCATGATCCGCACGCGCTGTCCGACCTCAACGCCTTCAACGCGCGGTACGGATACGCCCAGCTTTCCGCCTGCACCTCGCTGTCCCAGTCCGGGCCGTGCTTCCGGCAAGCTGACCCGCAGGGCACGCCCAAGACGAACAGCGGATGGGTGCTGGAGGAGTCGCTCGACATCGAGTGGGCCCACGCGGAAGCCCCGGCCGCCAAGATCGTACTGGTCGAGGCGGCGAGCAACAGCGACACGAACCTGTTCAACGCGGTCTCGTACGCGAACAGCATCGGCGCCACCGAGGTCTCCATGAGCTGGGGCGGCGGGGAGTTCAGCGGCGAAACGGCCTTCGACGCTGACATGGCCCACGCCGGCACCTTCTACACGGCCTCCGCCGGGGACAGCGGGCACGGAGCGGAGTACCCGGCCGCCTCGCCGAACGTGATCGCGGTCGGCGGGACCACGCTGAACGGCTGCAGCGGGACCTCCTGTTCCGGCTTCACCAGCGAGACGACGTGGTCAGGATCCGGCGGCGGCGCCTCAGCGGTCGAGGGGATCCCCGGCTACCAGTCCAGTTACACCGGCCCGGTGTCCGGAGCCTCGACGATCGCCGGCCTGACCGGCAGTAAGCGGGGCATCCCGGACGTCTCCTTCGACGCGAACCCCAGCACTGGTGTGTCGGTCTATGACAGCACCCGGTACCAGGGGCAGTCCGGCTGGTTCACGCTGGGCGGCACCAGCGTGGGCGCCCCCAACTGGGCCGGCGTCCTCGCGGCCGGAAAAGCCGCAGGCAAGACCGCGCTCCAAGGCCATTCGGCCATCTACTCGGGTGGTTATGCCACGAACCTGCGGGACATCACCAGCGGGACCAACGGCACCTGCGGCACCGACTGCACCGCAGGTAAAGGCTACGACCTGGTGACCGGCCTCGGAAGCCCGGTGAATTACCCGTAAACGGTTCCCGGCCGCTTCGTGTCATCGAGGCGAAGCGGCCGGGACCGCCCTGTGGCCCGCGGGACGTGCGTTTACATGATTCCTCGGCCTGCGCGGCGTAGGCCTGGCCGCTGTGGGTGAGCCAGCCCATGAGCTGCACTAGTCAGCGGCGCGGCTCCCGGACGGCGGCGCGCTATCGCCGGCTGCGAAATCCGGCGGATCGCCCCGGCTCGCTAAGCCGGCGCCGGTCTCCGGATAGGCCCGGCCCCGGAGGTGGGGGACGATGATGTCGGCTGCCTCCGCGGCAGTCACGCCGGGATACAGCATCCTGATGACCCCGGCCGCGAGGACGCCGCCGATGATCTGGGCGGCGATGAAGCTGGGCGCCGAGGACGGGGCGATCCCCGCGAACGTGTCAGAGAACATCCGGCCGATGGTGATCGCCGGGTTGGCGAAGCTGGCCGAGGACGTGAAGAAGTACGCAGCGCCGATGTAGGCGCCGACAGCCGCCGGGGCCGTCCGTGACCGGCCGGTGCGGGCCAGCGCGAAAATCACCAGTATCAGCCCGAGGGTGGCGACGATCTCGGACAGGAAATGGCCCGGCGACGCGCGGTGCCCGGCCGACAGGCTCACCGCCGTCCCGGAGAACATCAGGTTGGCCACCACCGCGCCGCCCACGCATCCCGCGACCTGGGCCGGGAGGTAGGCCGCCGCGTCCCGCCACCGCAAGCCGCCGAACGCAGCATCCACGAAGGACACCACCGGGTTGAAATGCCCGCCGGACACCGGCCCGAACATCAAGATGATCGCGAACAGCCCGGCCGCGGTCGCCGCCGCGTTCTCCAGCAGCTCCAGGCCCACAGCGCCAGGAGACAACTGGACCGCGGCGATGCCCGAGCCGATCACCACCGCGGCCAGGAACGCGCTGCCCAGCAGCTCGGCAACCAGCCGCCGCCACAGCACCACATCGCTCATCACGCGGCCAGATGCCGGACACAGGCGCCAGGCAGCCCGCTCTCGTACGCGATAGCGGGACCAGGACCGCCCGCGAGAAGGATCAGCCGACGCCCGGTCAGCTCCGCGAACGTGACTCTTCCAGCGCGCGCGCGACGAGAACCCGGGCCAGATGCTCGCGGTAGCCGCGGCCGGCGTTGATGTCATCGGGCGGGCTCGAGTCCTCAGCGGCATGGGCAGCGGCGTCTCGCGGCCCGGCGCCCGACGCCAGGGCTTGCTCGACCGCGGTTGCCCGCAGCGGTGTCTGCCCCATATTCACCAGTGCCACGCTGCCGCCCTGCACAGCGACGCCGACGATCGCCCAGTCGATGGCGCGCTTGGTGAACTTCTGGAACGACCAGCCGACCGCCAGCGGCTTGGGGATGCGGATGGCCGTCAGTAGCTCACCGGGCTGCAGGGAGGTCTCGAACAGGCCGCGGAAGAACGCCCCGGCCCCGATCTCGCGGCTGCCGGACGGCCCGCGGGCGACCAGCGTCGCACCCAGTGCGAGGATCACCGCGGGCAGGTCGGCCGCGGGGTCGGCGTGCACCAGTGAGCCGCCGATCGTACCGCGGTGGCGGACCTGAGGGTCGCCGACCTGCCCGGCGGCATGGGCGAGCAACGGCACTTCGCTGGCGAGCAGACCGGACCTTGCCATGTCGTCATGGCTGGTGAGTGCACCCACCTCAATGTGGCTGCCATCGTCCCGGATGTAGCGGAGCTCGCCGAGCCTGCCGATGTCCACCAGGATCCCGGGCAGGGCCAGGCGCAGCTTCATGAGCGGGAGCAGCGAATGCCCGCCGGCCAGGTACTTCGCGTCCTCGCCGCTCCGGGCGGCCAGCTCCAGGGCCTCATCAACTGACGATGCCCGCTGGTAGGTGAAGGGTGCGGGGATCAACCAAGCCACCTCTCGCTCGCCGCCAGGCCGGCCGCCGCGGCGGCGGGGGCCGTGTCGCGCCCTGCCGGGCTCACCGCCCGGCTTGCCGGGCTCACCGGCCCGCCGCAGGGGTCGCCGTCGTGTCGTCGCGGGCCGCGGCCAGCACCGCCCTGACGATGTTGTGATACCCGGTGCACCGGCACAGGTTGCCCTCCAGGGCTGACCTGACCTCTTCCTCCGTGGGAGAGGCGTTCTCGGCCAGCAGCGAGACGGTCGCCATCACCATGCCCGGGGTGCAGAACCCGCACTGCAGCGCGTGTTCGGCGCGGAACGCGCGCTGCACCGGGTGCATCTCATCCGGGCCGCTGGCCAGTCCCTCCACCGTCGTCACCTCGCGCTCGTCCGCCTGGGCGGCGAGCACGGTGCACGACTTCACCGACTGCCCGTCCAGCAGGACCGTGCAGGCCCCGCAGGAACTGGTATCGCAGCCGATGTTCGTCGCGGTGAGGTCGGCCTGCTCGCGCAGGAAGTGCACGAGCAGGGTGCGATCCTCCACCTCGGCCGCGACCTGGCTGCCGTTGACGGTCACGGTGACCTTCACTGGCTCCCCCTCGCCTCGCTGATCGCGGCCCAGACCCTGGCAGGTGTGGCCGGCATGTCGATGTGGCTGACGCCGAGATGGCTGACCGCGTCGATGACGGCGTTCAGCGCGGCCGGGGCGGCGCCGATCGTCCCGGCCTCGCCGATCCCCTTGGCCCCCAGCGGATTGACGTGCGTCGGGGTCTCGCTGCGGAGGAGCTCGAAGCTCGGCAGCTCCGCGGCCGTGATGGCGGCGTAATCCACCAGCGTGCTGGTGAGCGGATTGCCGTCGGCGTCGTACAGCATCTCCTCCAGCAGCGCCTGCGCCACCCCCTGGGCGATGCCCCCGTGCCGCTGCCCCTCAGCCAGCACTGGGCTGACCACGGTACCGGCGTCATCGACGGTCACGTGCCGCAGCAGAGCGGCCTTGCCGGTCTCGGTATCCACCTCCACGAGCGCGAGATGGGTGCCGAACGGGAAAGTTGGCTGCCCTTCGGTGTAATTGACAGCTGCCGCCAGGCCATCGTCGCCGGCGTGGCCCGCGATCTCGGCCCAGGTCCGGCTGGCTGCCGGGTCGCCGCGCACCTGCCAGACCCCGCGCTCGGTGTCCAGCTCAAGGTCGGCCTCGCTGGCTTCGAGCATGTCCGCCGCTACCCGGCGGGCCTGCTCCTTGACCTCGACAGCAGCCTTGTGCACGGCGACCCCGCCCAGCTGCAGCGACCGCGACGCATACGTGCCGACCCCCATCGGGATGAGGTCGGTGTCGCCGTGGATCACCGTGACCTTCGCCATCTCGATGCCCAGCTCGGCCTCGACGAGCATGGCCCAGGTGGTGTGGTGACCCTGGCCGTGCGCCGAACTGCCGGTGTAGACCGTGGCCGTGCCGTCGCCGTCCACGACGAGCCGGGCGGTCTCCCCGCCCTCCGCGTCCGCGGCGGTGATCTCCACGTAGCTCGCCAGCCCGATGCCCAGCTGCAGCACGTCGCCCCGTTCTCGCCGGCGCGCCTGCTCCGCCCGCAGCTCTTGGTACCCTGCGCCGACCAGCACCTTGTCCAGTGCCTCGGCATATGCCCCGGTGTCATAGACGGGCCCGCAAGGGGAGCTGTACGGGAACTTGTCGGGCGGCACCAGGTTGATCCGGCGGACCTCTGCCGGGTCCCTGCCGATCTCGGCGGCGAACAGGTCGACGGCCCGCTCGATCGCGGCCGTCGCCTCTGGCCGCCCGGCCCCACGGTACGCGAAGGTCGGAGTCGTGTTGGTCACAACCACGCTGGAGGCGGCCTCGACGCGGGGGATGTCGTACGGGCCAGCCGCCATCAGGCGGGTGAGGAAGGGAAGGAAGCCGCCCATCCGCGGGTAGGCACCCGCGTCCTGCACGATCTCGAGCCGGTAGGCCAGGATGCGCCCGTCCCTGGCTCCGCCAATCTTGATGACCTGCCGCTGGGCTCGCCCGTGCGTCATGGCGACCAGGTTCTCGCTGCGCGTCTCCGTCCAGCTCAGCGGGCGGCCGACGTGCTTGGCCGCCCACGCGACCACGAGTGCGTCCCGGTCGATTCCGACCTTGGCACCGAATCCGCCGCCCACATCAGGGGCGACCACCCGGATGGCGCCGGGATCAAGCCCGAGCACGCCGGCCAGCACGAACCGGGAGATCTGCGCGTTCTGAGTGCTCACCCAGACGGTCAGCTTGCCGTCGGCCCACTCGGCAGCGGCGGCGCGCCCTTCCAGCGGGACCGGTGCGAGCCGCTGGTTCACGATGGTCCGCTGCAACACGACGTCGCAGCCATCGAAGGTCGTGCCGTCGGCTGGCGTGCCACCAGTGACGGCGACGTTTGACCCGGCCGCGGGGAACAGCAGCGTCCCGCCAGCCAGCGCCGCGTCGGCGCCCACGACCGCCGGCAGCGGCTCGTAGTCCACGCTGACCAGCTCGGCGGTGTCCTCGCCCTGGTAGCGGTCATCGGTGATCACGATTGCCACCGGCTCGCCGACGTAGCGCACCCGGTCAACGGCAAGGAGCGGCTCCGCCCATGGACCGCCAAGCGGCAGCGGGGCGGCCTCATTGCCGCCGCCCCCGTCGTCGGGCGGTGGCGGCGGCAGGTCGTTCAGGTCCGCCGCGGTCAGCACGGCGATCACGCCGGGCGCCTCCTGCGCCGCCGAGACGTCGATGCCGGTGATGAGCGCGTGCGCGATCGGGCTGCGTACGAACGTGACCCGCGCCGCCTCCGCCAGTTCCGGCATACGCAGGTCATCGACGTATGTGCCGCCGAGCGTCAGCAGCCGCGGGTCCTCGGTCCGCATTACCCGGGTACCCAGGATGCTCATGTGGCTTCCCCGCCTTCCGATGCGTGACCTCCCGCGACGTGCCGCCCGCGGCCGCGCGGCCGCGGGAGCGCAGGCCCGCGCGGTGCGCCTAGTATTACGGCGCCGTCAGGCGATGGCAACAGCCGCCGCGCCGGCGCCATCGTGACCCGGCCCGGCCGGCCGAAGGGATGAGTCATGATCGAGCCCTACCAAGCCCTGGGCCTCGTACCCACCATGCGCGGCATCCGCCACCGGCGTGAGATCGAGACCAACCTTGAGCACCTATCGCACCTCATCAAGGCCGCCTCGTGGCTGTCCAGCCTGGACTTGCCGGTGCGGCTCATCGCGATCCCGGAGGGCGCGCTGCAGGGTTTCAACGACGAGGTCCTGGATCTCGATCACGAGGAATTTGCGCGGGAGTGCGCGATCGACATCCCGGGCCCCGAGACGGATTATCTCGGCGCGCTAGCCCGGCAATGGAACGCTTTCTTGATGGCCCAGGCGAAGGCCCGTCATCCCGAGTTCCCCGGGCGTTTCTTTAACGTTGGCTTCGTCCTCAGCCCGGCGGGTGAGGTAATTCTCCGGCATTATAAGGTGGTGCCGCTGCTCCCCGTCGAGCATTCAATGACGCCACATAACGTCTGGGACAAGTGGATCGAGCTATACGGCCGCAACCTGGATGCATTTTACCCGGTTGCCGACACGGAAATCGGCCGGCTCGGGTTCCTGATGGCCAACGAGGGATCGTATCCGGAAAACGCACGGGGCCTGGCAATGAACGGCGCTGAGGTTGTCTACCGGGGTCCATATCCGCACCCGCACGTCGGCAACGGCCTGTTCGAGATCCAGAATCGCGCGCGTGCTCTCGACAACAACCTGTACCTGATCGCGTGCAATGTGGGTACCTACTACCTGCACTCCGATTCCACTGTCGCGATCGATACTTTCGGTGGCGGATCGGCCGTGATCGACTACCGCGGGCAAATCATCGGGCGACACGACTACAGCGGCGGATCCTCCTGGGTCGCCGGAACTGTGGACGTCCAGGCGCTACGCCAGTTCCGGGCGAATGCCCAATGGGACAACTGGATCAAGGACCTCACCACCGAGCAGTACCAGCTTATTTACGAAGCGCCGGTATATCCGAAGAATATCTATCTCGACCATGCTCCGTACGGGCACGATGAGTATCGCCGTGAAGTGACGGCCAAGCAAATTCGGCTCATGCACGAGCGGGATATCTGGGTGCCGCCGGACAGCTGAGCCACCCAGCTGCCTGCGGCTCAGCCGCGCTGAGCTGGCGGCGAAGCCAGCAGCGCATGCCGGACGATCTCCAGCGGATGCCGGGCAGCACGCCCGGTCCCGTGCGCTATCTGCTGTCGGCAGGAAACACCGGTCGCCGCGATGATCGTGTCCTGCGGCTCGGCCCGGATGGCAGGAAAGAGCCGGAGCTCGCCGATGCTCATGGACAGTTCGTAGTGCTCAGATATCGGGCTGCTCACGTGGTCAGCCGTCGAGCTGGACCGCGAGGGCACGACCTGATACCACCCGCAGCGCCGGGATCCGTGACTCGGGCGGGCGCCGCCTGGATGCTCGTGCTGTTTCGCACTGGTCGGGGAATGGGAATTTAGTGCCGTCCGCGTGACAACTTGGCAGAACACGCGGGGATCAGCGGCTGTACGCTTGCTGCTACCTCTGCGGTGGCGGAGGATGGGGGTGGCTGAATCAGGAACAGCGGCACCGGGCGCCAGCCCGGCTGAAGCTCCTGAGCAGGCAGCCACGGGGGGGTCGCGTGACTGTTCAGATGAGGCTGCTCGCGGTAGCGGCAGCGGCAGCCATGGCGCTGCCGGTCACGGTTGCGGCGGGCCCGGCCCAGGCGCAGTCCCTGTGCGGCGCGATGGTGGCCACCGCGCCGCCACAGCATGTGCTGATCGTGATGCTGGAAAACAGGAGATACAACCAGGTGATCGGCAACAGCGCGGCTCCGTTCGAGAACTCGCTGGCCAGCTCGTGCGGCCTGGCCACGTCCATGTGGG
>DATGVY010000650.1:0-7081 GCA_035299845.1 Streptosporangiaceae bacterium | reverse complement strand
CGATGGGCCGCAGATTGAGGCGTAGCGTACGGGCGCGCCGGGCTAATTGTCCAGACCCTTTGGCCAGACCCGGCCGGCTTCCCGGCAACGGCGGCGGCGCGGACTGCCTCGGCCGCGGCCCGAAGCACCGCCGCCGTCCCGGGCAATGACCTCGGCAGTGGCGCATGATTCAGCGGATGAACCAGAGCCGGGGGAGATCTGCTCGTTCTGTCTAGACCTTTTATCCCCTTCCGCGTAGCCTGCGTTCATGTGCCCGGGCTCCGCACCCCTCGACGAGCTGCTCGACCGGGTGCCGTGCCTGGCCGGCGCCCCTCGCACGGTCGAGGAACTGCCCGGCGGCCTGACCAATCGCAATTACAAGGTGACGACCGCGGACGGGGCGTTCGTCGCCCGGGTCTGGTCGGCCGGCAGCGACCTGCTGGCGATCGACCGGTCCAGCGAGTACCGCAACTCGGTCATCGCGGCCGCGGCGGGCGCCGGGGCGCCGGTGATCGACTACCGCCCCGGCGACGGCGTCCTGGTCATCGGCTACATCCAGGGCCGCACGTTCACCAACGCGGACGTCGCTGTGCCCGCCAACATCGCGCGCATCGCGCGAGCGTGCCGCCGGCTGCACTCGGGCGGCCGGTTCGGCAACGACTTCGACATGTTCGATATCCAGCGCAGGTACGCCGCGGTCGTCCGCGACCACGGGTTCCGCGTCCCGCGCGGCTACGACGACCTGATGCCGCAGTTCCAGGCGACCAGGCGGGCGCTGGCCGTCCGCGACCAGGGCACCGTGCCGTGCAACAACGACCTGCTGGCCGGCAACTTCATCGACGACGGAAACCGGATCTGGCTGATCGACTACGAGTACTCGGGTAACAACGATCCCTGCTTCGAGCTCGGCAACATCGCCGCCGAATGCGGCCTCTCGGCGGACGCCCTTGCCGAGCTTGTGACCAGCTATTACGGCAGGCCGCTGCGGAACAAGATCGCCCGGGCCCGGCTGCTCGGCCTGGCCGGGAAGTACGGCTGGACGCTCTGGGGGGCGATCCAGAGCGCGGCGAGCCCGCTCGACTTCGACTTCTGGTCATGGGCGATGGAGCGCTTCGACGGCGCGGCCGAGGGATTCACCGCCGCCGGATTTACGGATTTGCTTAACGAGGCGACAAGGGATGACTGACGCCCGGGAGGGTACTGATGCCTGGCGGAGCGCTGCCGCGCGGGAGAACGCCAGCACCCGGGGCAGTGCCGGGCCGTCCCTGCCCAGCCGGGCCCGCGTGGTGATCATCGGCGGCGGCGTGATCGGCGCGAGCGTCGCCTACCACCTCACCGCGGTGGGCTGGACCGACCTGCTCCTGCTGGAGCAGGGGCAGCTGTCCTGCGGCAGCACCTGGCACGCGGCCGGCCTGGTCGGGCAGCTGCGGGCTACCGAGAGCGGCACCCGGCTCGTGCAGTACTCCACCGAGCTGTACTCGCGGCTTGAGGAGGAGACCGGCCAGTCGACCGGGTTCCGCCGGTGCGGCGGGGTGACCGTCGCGCGTACCCCTGAGCGGCTGACCCAGCTGCGCAGGACCGCGGCCACCGCCGAGGCATACCAGCTGGAGTGCGAGCTGATCAGCCCGGCGCAGGCCGGCCAGCTCTGCCCGATGATGGACGTCTCCGACCTGCGCGGCGCGCTCTGGCTGCCCGGTGATGGCCGGGCCGACCCGACCGATCTCACCGCGGCACTGGCCAGGGGAGCCAGAGTCCGCGGCGGGCTGGTCAGCGAGCGCACCAGGGTGACCGGGATCACCGTCGCGGGCGGCGCCGTGACCGGGGTCCGCACGGAGGCCGGCGACGTCGAGGCCGAGATCGTGGTCAACTGCGCCGGCCAGTGGGCCAAGCAGGTCGGCGCGATGTGCGGGGTGAACGTGCCGCTGCACTCGGCCGAGCACTTCTACGTGGTCACCGAGCAGGTGGACGGCGCGCACCGGTGGCTGCCGATCCTGCGCGACCCGGACGGCTACACCTACTTCAAGGAAGAGGTCGGCGGCCTGGCCGTGGGCGGGTTCGAGCCGCAGGCCAGGCCCTGGGTGGCGCCCGAAGAGCTGCCTTACCCGTTCGAGTTCCAGCTGCTTGAGGAGGACTGGGAGCACTTCTCGGTGCTGATGGAAAGCGCGGTGCACCGGATCCCGGTGCTGCACGACACCGGCATCAAGATGTTCTACAACGGCCCGGAGAGCTTCACCCCGGACAACCAGTTCATCCTCGGCGAGGCCCCCGAGCTGCGGAACTTCTTTGTCGCTGCGGGCTTCAACTCGGTCGGGATCGCCTCGGCCGGCGGCGCGGGCAAGGCGCTGGCTGAGTGGATCACCGGCGGCGAGCCGGGCACCGACCTGCTGGCCAACGACATCCGCAGGTTCGCCCCTTTCAACGGCAACAGCCAGTGGCTGCACGACCGGGTGGGCGAGATCCTCGGCCTGCACTACGCGGTGCCCTGGCCGAACCGCGAGCTCGGCACCGCGCGCCCGTTCCGCCGGTCGCCGGCCTATCACCTGCTGCAGCAGGCCGGCGCCTGCTTCGGCAGCCGGATGGGCTGGGAGCGGGCCAACTTCTTCGCGCCGCCAGGCGAGGACCCGGTGATCGAGTACGGCTGGGGCAAGCAGAACTGGCTGCCGTGGTCGGCTGCCGAGCAGCGCGCCGCCCGCGGCGCGGTCGCCGTGTTCGACCAGACCTCATTCTCGAAGTACCTGCTGACCGGCCCCGATGCCGCCCGCGCGCTGCAATGGCTGTGCACGGCCGACATCGCGGTCCGGCCCGGCCGGACCGTATACACGGGCATGCTCAACGCCCGCGGCACGTATGAGTCCGACATCACCGTCACGCGGCTCAGCGAAGAGGAGTTCCTGCTGGTCAGCAGCGCCGCGACGACAGAGCGCGACAAGGACCACATCCGGCGCCAGCTACCGCCGGGCTGCGCCGCCGCGCTCGTCGACATGACCTCCGGTTACGCGGTCTACGGGGTGATGGGGCCGCGGTCCAGGGAACTGCTCTCGCAGCTGTCCCGCGCCGACTTCAGCGACGGCGCGTTTCCCTTCGGCACCAGCCGCGAGGTCGACCTCGGCTACTCGACGGTCCGCGCCACCAGGATCACCTACGTCGGCGAGCTCGGCTGGGAGCTGTACGTGCCCGCGGAGTTCGCCGTCGGCGTCTACCAGGACCTGATGGCCGCCGGCGCGGCGCTCGGCGTGGTCAACGCCGGCTATTACGCCATCGAGTCGATGCGGCTGGAGAAGGCGTACCGCGCCTTCGGCCGCGAGCTGACCCCCGACTACGACCCGGTCGAGGCGGGATTGCTGTTCGCCTGCAAGCTCACGACGGACATCGGCTTTCTCGGCCGCGAGGCGGTCGAGCGGGCCAGGGCGCGGGGCCCGCGGCGCCGGCTGGTCTCGCTGGTACTCGACGACCCGGACGTGATGATGTGGGGCGGCGAGCTCGTGCTGCGCGACGGCGCCGCGCTCGGCCAGGTGACATCGGCCGCCTGGGGTGAGACGCTCGGTGCCTCGGTCGGGCTTGCCTACCTGCGGCACCCGGACGGCGAGGCGGTCACCGCCGGCTTCGCCAGGGAAGGCACCTACCAGGTGGACGTCGGCGGCACCCGCTGCCCGGCGACCTTGCACCTGAGACCGCCGTTCGACCCCGCGGGCGAGCGGGTCCGGTCAGGCCCGCCGGCCTGACCCGGTCAGCCCGGCAAGGCAGCGTGGACGGGCAGCCAGGCGGAGGCAGCAGAGCACGGCGGGCGAGCAGGGCGGGTACCCGGGCGCGCCGCCGCGCACAGATTCGCTGTAAGCTAGGTCAGCCCCGGGGGCCGTTCCGGCGAGCCGAAGCTGCAGGGTTCGCGAAGCGGCGGAACGGCCGCGGACCGCTGAGTCTGCGGCCAGGTCCGTCCCGGGATCTGGCTGTTTCCGCAGGGGAGACCCGGCGGGGGATGGCTGGTCAGGCGGCGGAGTAGCTCAGTCAGGCAGAGCAAGCGGCTCATAATCGCTGTGTCGCCGGTTCAAGTCCGGCCTCCGCTACGAACTCGCGCGCGACTGATGTTGTTACCCTGGGGGGCACCCGCAGGAACACCGTCGGCGCGCCGCGTGTTCACTGTTGGCGTGCGGGCTTGATCCTGCCCGCCATGACCGCAATATCCGCACGGGAGAAAGGCACTCCATCGTGGCTGCGACAGACGTCAGGCCGAAGATCACGCTGGCTTGTCAGGAGTGCAAGCACCGCAACTACATCACGCGCAAGAATCGCCGTAACGACCCCGACCGGGTGGAGCTCAGCAAGTACTGCCCGAACTGCCGGAAGCACCAGCCGCACCGCGAGACGCGCTGACGCCTGCCATCAGGCACGCCAGTGCTGACCGTGCGCCGCGTACTCGTGCGCCGCGCACCGTGCGGTGTGGGCGGCCCGCGGGCCGGGCGGCGCGCGCAGGCCGCGGCACCTGGCGATCGACGGCCCGGCTAGCTACGTGATCGTTCCGAGGGCAGGAGCACCATGGCCATCAACCGCGATTATCTCGGCCGGACCTTCCCTCCGACCGATCCCTACGAGGTCAGCCGGGTCAAGATCGCGGACTTCGCCGTTGCGATCGGCGACCCGAACCCGGTGTTCCGTGATCGTGCCGCCGCACGGGCGGCTGGGCACGGCGACGTCATCGCGCCGCCGACGTTCGCGATCGTGATCAGCATGGCGGGCGCCGCCAAGGCGGTGGCTGACCCCGGGCTCGGCGTCAACTACGCGATGGTCGTGCACGGCGAGCAGCGCTTCGAGTACTCCCGCCAGCTCAGGGCCGGCGATGTCGTGACGGCGCAGGCCACGATCACCGACATCAGGGACGCGGGCCGCAACACGCTGCTCACGACCAAGACCGAGATCCGCACGGTGGACGGCGAGCACGTGTGCACTGCGCACTCCACCCTCGTGGAGCGGGGCGGTGCCGGCTAGCCGGCGTTAGCGCACTGGCGGTGCGGCAGGTCAGTCTTAACCGGTCAGTTGATTCAGCGGCCAGCGAAGAGACGGGATGCGATCCGTGAGCGACCAGGTCAAGTTCACCGATGTGGAGCCGGGTACCAAGCTGGCTCAGGAAAGCTACCGGGTGACCCGGCTCAGCCTGGTCAAGTACTGCGGCGCATCGGGTGACTTCAACGTGATCCACTGGAATGAGCGGATCGCCAGGTCGGTAGGACTGCCGAACGTGATCGCCCACGGCATGTTCACGATGGCGCAGGCCGGCCGCTACGTCACGGACTGGGCCGGCGATCAGGCGGCTTTGCAGGAGTTCGGCGTCAGGTTCTCCTCGCCGGTGGTCGTCCCCGACGACGACACGGGCGCCTCGATCGAGATCAGCGGCACGATCGAGGAGAAGCTCGACGGCAACCGGGTGGTGCTGGCGCTGACCGCCCGGTCCGGTGCGGACAAGGTGCTCACCCGGGCACGCGCGGTCGTCCGGCTGCCCTGAGTCGTCCGGCTGCCGGCAGGCAGCATGCCGGCGCGAGTGGCCGCTAGCGGGACAGCGCCGGGATGAGTATCACCGCGAACGCGGCCGCCAGCATGAACGGCCCGAACGGAAGGTGCGACTTCCTGGTGGCCCGTCCGGTCGTGATCAGGCCGATCCCGGCGACGGCGGCCAGCAGGTACCCGCCGAGCAGTCCCCTGAGCAGCGCGCCAGCCCCGAACCAGCCAAGGTAGAGGCCAATGAGCCCGGACAGCTTCACGTCGCCCCAGCCCATGCCCGCCGGGTAGATCAGCACGAGGAGAACGAAGAACAGCCAGGTCGCGGCCATGCCGATCAGCCCGTGAATCAGCTGCCTGCCGCCATGCGGAACGAAGATCGCGCTGACTCCGAGCGCCGCTATGCCGACTGGGTAGGACGGCAGCGTGAGCACATCGGGAAGCCGCTGGTACCGCGCGTCGATGAAGGCGAGCGGCACCCCCACCACCACCAGGTAGAAGAACGCGGGAACCTCGGGGGCTGGCCCGAAGCGCAGCCACATCGCAGCCGCGGCGGCCGCCGTGGTCACCCCGGCAGCGGGGTACCAGGCGCCGAACGCCTCCCGGCATTCCTGGCACTGGCGGCGCATCCTTGCCCAGCCGGCCAGCGGAACGGCGTCGGCAAGTGTGGCAGGGGACCCGCAGACCGCGCACCGGCCGAGCGGCAGCCGCAGGCTTTCGCCACGCGGGACCCTGGCGGCGAGCATCGTGACCCAGCAGCCGGCGGTCAGCCCGGCGGCGGCTATCGCCGCCGTCACAATCCAGCCTGCCGCATCCATTTCCCCCCCAGCTCCGTGCTGTGCGCTGACCGGCGCGAGTGTACGCCGACGTTATCTTCGTCCTCTCCTGGCTACAGCAACCTGATCGAGGTCAGCGTCGGCAAGATCCAGAGCCTCAACGGCTGCGGCTAACCTGCAGCGAGGTCGGCGCCGGGCCGGCGGCACGGCGCGCCAGATCTGTCCGAGCGTGGCGGCGCCCGCGTGATCACATAGGATGCAGGGCCGGTACCTAGGATGGCTTGCCTGGACGGCAGCCGGATCTGGCCGTCGACGGTCGGGGTCGGGCAAGCCGGGCGGAATGGGGCACGCGAGGTGACGGTCCGCGAGCAGGTGGCTCTTGCCGCGTATACGACGCTCGGTCTTGGCGGTCCGGCAGACCACCTCATCGAAGGCGACAGCGACGAGCAGATCGTCTCCACCGTCAGGGCCGCAGACCAGCGCGGCGACCCGGTGCTTGTCCTCGGCGGCGGAAGCAACCTGGTGGTGGCCGACGCCGGCTTTCCCGGCACAGTGGTCCGGATGGCGACCCGGGGCATCGCCGCGGTCCCCGATGGTAGCCGCGTCGCTGTCAGCGTAGCGGCGGGCGAGGACTGGGACGCCGTGGTCCGCTGGTGTGTCGGCGGCGGGCTTTCCGGGCTGGAGTGCCTGTCCGGCATTCCCGGCCTGGCGGGCGCCGCCCCGATCCAGAATGTCGGCGCCTACGGGCAGGATGTAGCCGAGACGATCATCGCCGTGCGGGCCTACGACCGAAGACGTGGCGCGGTGACGGTATTGACGAATGCCGAATGCGGATTCGG
>DATGVY010000649.1:0-9413 GCA_035299845.1 Streptosporangiaceae bacterium | reverse complement strand
GGCGGTCCTCAGCCCGGCGGTCCTCAGCCCGGCGGTCCTCAGCCCGGCGGTCCTCAGCCCGGCGGTCCTCAGCCCGGCGGTCCTCAGCCCGGCGGTCCTCAGCCCGGCGGTCTTCAGCGCGGCGGGCCTAGCGCTCGGCGTCCGCCGGCACCGCACCGAGGATCTCAGCGAGCAGCGCCGGGTCAACATTGCCGCCGGACAGCACGGCCACCCGCACCCGCGCGGCGGGCAGCTCGCTGGCGCGGAAGAGGCACGCCGCAACCGCCACCGCGCCGCCGGGCTCCGCCACCAGCCGGGCCTCCACGGCGAGCCGGCGCACGGCTTCGCGGATCTCCTGCTCGGAAACCGTGACCACGTCATGCACGTAGCTGAGCATGTGCTGCAGGGGCAGCTCGCCGATCTGCTCGACCCGGAGCGCATCGGCGATGGTGCGCTGGGTGTCCGCAGACGGCCACGCCACCCGGCGCCGCTGGCGGAGAGAGTCACGGGCGTCGGCGGCGAGTTCCGGCTCCACGCCGATGATCTTCGCGGCCGGGCTGAGCGCCCTGATCGCCGCGGCGATGCCGGAGATCAGGCCGCCACCGCTGACTGGGCACAGGATGAGATCCGCGTCCGGGCAGTCGGCTGCGATCTCCAGGCCGACGGTCCCCTGCCCCGCGATCACCATACGATCGTCGAACGGCGGGATGATCGTGTAACCGTGCCGGGCGACGAGCTCGTCTGTCGCCGCGACCCGGGCAGGCAGGCCCGGTTGCGAGATGACCACCTTCGCGCCGAATGCATCTGCCGCTGCGATCTTGACTGGCGGGGCGTTGGCCGGGATCACGACGGTCGCCGGGACCCGGAGCAGCGCTGCCGCATAGGCCACGGCCTGCGCATGGTTCCCGCTGGAGTGCGTCACCACGCCACGGCGGCGGGCAGCGGCGGAAAGCGCGGAGATCGCCGTGTAGGCGCCGCGCAGCTTGAAAGATCCGGTCGGCTGGAGCGATTCCGGCTTGACGAGCAGCCGCGGCCCGATCCGGGGATAGGGCACCAGGGGCGTCCGCAGCGCCACGCCGTCGAGGCCGGCCGCGGCGGCCCGGATCTCGTCGATCGAAACCAGTTCAGGCACCTGCCCAACCCTAAGGCCACGGCCAGCAACGCCCCGCCGGGGCCGTAGCTCACGCCGGAACTGCGGCCGGTCTCCCCGGCCGCCGACGCCGCCCGGCAGATGACAACAACGTCTGCGGTAACAACGGCAGCGGAGTCCCGTCCACGTCCGGGACCCGGATATCCGGCACCCGCCCGGGCCCCGCCGCGTGGCGGGCGCGGCGATGTCCGATTCGTCCGGTCCGGTCGCGCTGGCGGCGCCTGGCAACCCGTTCGACATGGCGTTGAACGGGCTGGGTGCCGTTGAACTCCGGTTTCAACGGGTTGCGGCCGGGCCCGCTGCGGGCCGACTGTCCTCTGCCGTGTTGCCGCGACCCATGCTCGGTGGCATCACCAGCCCGGCCCGGCCGGGGCGGTGCCGAGCCCAGGCCGCCCGATCATGGGCCAGAAGTGAGATTTGCCAGACCAGATTTTCCGGAAACTAGGGATAAAACCGATGTTTGTCGCGACACTTAGGACAAGCTGTATCGGTGACCGGGAGGGGCATGGCAATGGACGGCAACAGTGAGCGGCTGCTCACTCCGGGGGAGGTCGCTGCGCTCTTCCGCGTCGACCCGAAGACCGTCACCCGCTGGGCGGCGTCCGGGCGCATCAGCAGCATCAGGACGCCGGGCGGGCATAGGAGGTTCCGCGAGTCGGAAGTCCGGGCTCTGCTTGGCGGCGAAGCCCGGCCGAGGGTGGATGGCCGCTCAGTCAGGTGATCCCGGGGGACCCGCCGCTGGCGAGGTGAGCGCGCCCAGCACTCGGAGCGACTCGACGCGATCTACGCGGCCTGGGGGACCCGCCGCTGGCGAGGTGAGCGCGCCCGCCTGACTCCGGCAGCACCGCTCTTCTCAGCCGGGCCCGTTACCCATCTCCAGCGCCGCGCCCGCGACCGGGATGGCCATGGCGGGCAAGAAAATCGAGGAATTCCCGCCGCAGCGGTTCGTCTCCCTCCTGCCACTGGCGGCGCCGCTCCTCCGCCTCCTCCTCCGTCACCGCGCGCGCAGCCAATCGGGCATAGTCCACGTCGCCGGGGCCGATCTCGACATATGCATCGCTCATCAGCTGCCCGGCGTCGCTCATCACGGACTCGGGAACCATCAGATTGCCGTTTGGTAGCCGTATCACGAACATCGCCACACACCCTAGATGCCGTAACGCACATTGAAATAAAGCATTACGTTCAGTGCTGCCCTGGTATCGCCTCCGAGCATGTCCACGAGGGCAGGGCGCTGCCTCGACGCGATCGCCGCGAATGCGTCAGCGAAGAACTCCCGGCGGCCGAGGACTCCCCGCTGCTGATGAAAGTCGCTGACCACATGCGGAGCGCACTGGTCGTAGAGCGCGCGGAACTCAGCGGAGTCTGACTGCCACTGCCCGTCCGATCCGTCGATGTCATCAAGGGCATGCCCGATCTCGTGACACATGACATCCGGGCTTGGCGATGGCCGCGAGCCGACGATGATCTTGCGCTCGCCGTAAGCCCCCGCGCACGCATCCCAGGTAGCCCGGCCCGAAGGCAACGGTACGCCGCTCAGCCTGGACATGTCGTCAAGATCGGGAACACCGCCGACGCCGACGTAGATCGCATCGAGACCGGCCGCCAGCTTCTCCTTGATCAGCTGCGGCAGCTCCGCGAGCCTGTCGATGGCACGGACAACCTCAGGCGGCGGCACAGCGTCCTGCGCCCAATCGCGGCAGACCACCTCCTCGAGCCTGCCGCAGTGGCGGCGGCCGACCGCTGTCCGGTTCGACTGCGCAACCTCGTACCACGGGCGCCGGGTCGCCGCCGCAGCCTCACGAGTGGCCTTTCGCTGCTGCGCCACCTGGGTCGCCCTGGCTTCGACGCTCCCCGGCTGCGACCGAACCGCTGCTCTGGCGGCTCCCCACCGGCGCGGCGCCGTGCGCCCCGCCGCCCGCCCCTCCAGCAGCGGGCCAGGCGCCGCGCTGGCCGCTCCGCCAGCGCCGGTTCGCCGGACGGGATCACCGCTGGCGTGTGCCGGGCCGACCCTGCGATGGCTGCCAGGAGAATGGCCGGTGAGCCCGCCTGGTCCTGGCGACCCGGCCTGGCCGGGCGGCCCGGCAGGCCCGGGCGCTGAATCGGTCCGTGCGCGCGCACCAGTGCCACTTGCCAGGCGCCGACGGTACGCGCGGCGTACCCGATCGAATAACCGCAGCCGCATGTCCTGCACTCCTGGATCGCGTCAGGCCGACAGGCTATGCCCGAACCGCTCAAACGTCATATCCCGTCACCGAACGTTAGGTATTACGGCCAGTGCGGACAGGCCAGGATGACTAGTCCAGTTTACCGACGAGTGACCCACGGCAGAGGCTAGGCTGCCGCCATGTTGCCACTCGGGGTGCTGTTTGTCCTGTTCGCGGTGGGCGTCTGGGCATACTGCTTGATCGATGCCATCATGACGCCACCGGACGAGCTTCGCAGCCTGACCCCGATGACCTGGGCGCTTTTGATCACCCTGCTACCGGTCATTGGCGCGATCGGATGGCTGCTGGCCGGACGGCGCGACCGGCGCTGGCGGGCTCTGATGATGCCACCGCGGCTGGCGGGCATGCCCAGGCTCGGACCGCAGGAAGCGATCAGGCGGCACCCGGCAGGGCGGGCGATGGAACCTGGCACCGACGGGCAGCAGGCGGAATCGTGGGACTACCCGGTGGCCGGCCTGATCCGGCCTATCGGGCCGGACGACGACCCGGATTTCCTGCGCGAACTTGAGCGCCGGTTCCGTGACGAGCGCGACACCGGCAGCGACTACTGACCCGCTCAGCCCATTCCCGCATAGGAGTGCAGGCCGGTTACCCAGAGGTTGATTCCGATCAGGTTGAACATCAGGCAGCCGAACCCGGCTAGCTGGATATAGGCGGCCCGGCGGCCGCGCCAGCCCCCGGTTGCCCGGGAGTGCAGGAAACCGGCGTAGACCACCCAGGTGATGAAGGACCACGTCTCCTTCGGATCCCAGCCCCAGTACCTGCCCCACGCATGGTCCGCCCAGATCGCTCCCGCCATGATCCCGAAGGTCCAGACCGGGAAAGCGAACAGGATCGCGCGGTACGACAGCCGGTCGAGGATCAGCGGCCGGGGAAGGCGCATCATGATCCCGGCGGCCTTGGACGGCTGGCCGGCCGCCACGCGCCGCTCGTGCCGATCGGCGGCCAGGTACATCGCGGTCGTGACCGCCCCGACGATGAAGAGGCCGGAAGCGATGATCATGGCCGTGACATGAATGGCGATCCAGTACGACTGCAGGGCGGGCACCAGCGAGCCGGCCGGCGTGTAGATCACGGCCACGGCCACGCCGAGAGCGAAGACCACCGGGATCAGCACGAAGAGCCCGATGTAGTAGGCCTTGTACCGGAGCACGGCAACGACGAGGACGATGACCGCCGTGCAGGTGATCGCCGTGATGAACTCGTACATGTTGCCCCAGGGAACGCGGTCCTCGGAGATACCGCGGAGCAAGATCCCGCTGACATGCGCGAGCAGCCCGACGATGGTCAGGGTCAGCGCCGAGCGCACCCACCATCCCGGCCGGGCCGGGGAAGGCCCGGTGGACGGCGCGGCAGGCGTTGCCGCGTCCGGTCCATCCGGCAGGCGGCCGCCCGGTCCTTGACCTGACCTGCCCGCCGCCTGACCAGCCGCGCTGGCGGCCGCGCCGACGCCGACCAGCTCGGGCGCCGTGCCCAAGGGAGGCGCCGTGATGCGCTGCCGTCCGAAGGCGAAGTCGCACGCGTAGGCGAGCATCGCGAGCGCGTAGACGACAATCGTGAACAGCAAGAGGTGCTGGCTGAGCTGGGCCAGTCCAATGTTTACGGGCATCGCAGCCTCACTCCCCCTCGGCGTGGCCGGGGGATGGTTCGCGGTCATTGCTGGCCGGCGGGAGCCGGCCATGCGGGTCGCCGCCGGGCGCAGCCAGATCGCCTTCGCGCGTGACGGCATCATCGCCAGCTAGCGCTGCCGATGTCCCTGCTGCGCTGGCCAGCCCGGCAGCGGGCGGACTGCCGGCCTGAGCATCCCTGATCTTCGCGGCCAGCATGGCGAACTCGGTGTCGAAGCCACCCGCCGCATCGCAGCGGGCCAGGCCGCCCACGGTCACCACGGTGCGGCCGTCGGCGCCGGCCCCCGCGCGGACGAACACCCGGCGGCGGCGGACGGCGAATGAGAGGAGCAGCCCCGCGATTGCGGTGATCCCGGAGATCAGCGCGGGCAGCTGCCCGGGATCGTAAGTGATCGCCAGGCTCGCCCACTGCCGGTATCCGGTAAAGGTGAGCGTCCCGGCACGGCCGGGGAGCTTCATGGACTGGCCGGGAGCAAGCGGCCGCGGCGCGATCGGCAGCCGTCGCATCCGGGCGGTGTCCAGCTGGAAGACCGACTGCGACTGTCCCTGGTCAAGGCCGAGGTTGCCCGCGTAGGAAACCAGGCTCACCCGCGGCGCGAGGGCGGCAGGAAAGGCCGACTGCAGGCGGCCATTGACGTCGACGGCGGTCGGCAGGAAGACGCCGGCGAACCCGAGCTGCTCCGGATCGGCGTCGGGCACCTTGATCACGCCTTCAGAGGTGAGCCCGGACTGCTCGACAGGGATAAAGGGCACCGGGCCGTTGAAGACCACCAGGCCGGCGCCGTCGGTGACCCGGAAGACCGGCGCGTACCCGTGGCCGATCAGGAATACCTGCACGCCGTCCACGTTGAGCGGATGGTTTACCCGGATGACATAGCTCCGCATCGGCGCGCCGGGCCGGTCAGAGTAGCGGATGGCGGCGTTGAATGAGGACGGCTGGCCGCGTTGCGGGCCCGAGGTGACGTAGTGCGCGGTGAAATTGTCCAGTGTCATGGAGAAGGGCTGCAGGTCCGACGGTGACACCAGGCGGCCTGGCCGGAACTGGTCGAGCGCGGTCACCGTGTTCGCGAACGACTGCCCGGAGATGAGCAGCCGGTCGGCCTTGTAGCCGAAGATCCCGCCGATGGCGACTGCCCCGAGCAGGGCGAGCAGCGCGATGTGGAACAGCAGGTTGCCGACCTCCCGCAGGTACCCCTTTTCTGCAGCCACCCAGCCGTCGCCCGTGCGCAGCCTGAACCGCTTCCCCGAGAGCATTCCGGCGGCGGACGCCACCGCCTCGGCCGGGGTCAGGGCAGTCTGGTAGCTGGTTGCCAGCGGAAGCCGGGCGAGGTTACGCGGGGCGCGCGGCGGCAGCTGCCGCGCAGAGCCCACGAGGCGGAACGTCCGCGGCAGTACGCAGCCGGCCAGCGACAGGAACAGCAGCAGGTAGATCGCAGCGAACCAGGGCGCGGCGAAGACGCTGAACAGGGACAGCCGGGCCAGAATCGGGGCCAGCGTGGGATGCGCGGCGTAGTACTTCGCTACTGCGGCCGGGTCGATTCCCTGCTGCGGGATCACCGATCCTGGCACGCTCGCGACCGCGAGCAGGAAGAGCAGCACGAGCGCGGTGCGCATCGAGGTCAGCTGCCGCCACGCCCAGCGCAGCCAGCCCGCGATCGTGCGCCGCAGGCCGGGTGCGGAGGCCGGCCCCCGGTTCGGGCCGACCCTCGCGGGTGCCGCTGCGGCGGCGGGCTGTGTGGCCGCGGGCTGTGTGGCCGCGGGCTGTGTGGCCGCGGGCTGCGTGGCCGCGGGCTGCGTGGCCGCGGGCTGTGTGGCCGCGGCACCGCCGCCGGCCGCGGCACCGTCGCCGATCGCGGCACCGTCGCTCGTCGTGGCGCTCTCGCTGGCCGCGGCAACCTGACGCCCGGAGCCGGGCGGTACGCGCAGTTCCGTCACCGGGTCACCGCCGGTTGCCCCCGGTCACGCGGTCTCCGCGGACACGTCGGCGATCAGCCTGCTCAGCGCCGCATAGGTCACCTGGCTGACGATCCGCGCGGCAACTCGCCCGGTCCGGTCGATCACCAGCGTCGTCGGGATCCCGGCGGGCGGCACGGTGCTCTGGAAGGCAAGCGCTATCTCATCAGCCGGGTCGTTAAGGCTCGGGTAGCTGATCCGGAACGTGCGCTCGAACGCATCGGCCGCGGCCGGGCTGTCCCTGATGTCGACTCCGAGGAACCGGACGCCACGAGAGCGGAAATGCGCGGCGAGCGCGGCGAGCGCCGGTGCCTCCTGGCGACACGGTCCGCACCAAGAGCCCCAGAAGTTCAGCACGACCACGTCGCCGCGGTATTGGGCCAGGGCAAGCTTCCGGCCGGCCAGCGTCGTGCCCTTGATATCCGGCGCCAGCGGGCGTGCCTGGCTTGCGTACACCGTCGTGTCGTAGCTGCCGGCGACGAAGCTTGTCCCGTTGCTCTCCGCGGTGCTCTGCGCTATCGCCCCGCCCGCACAGCCTGCCAGGGCGAGAGCGGTCACAGTGGCGGCGGCGGCGAGCGCGGCTCCGGTCGCGGCCCGGCGAGCTTGCCGCGCCGGGCACGTCAGGTAGGCACGGGCCGCGTGAGCCGCGGGACGCAGGGAGCGCGGCAGGCGGAACACAGGGTGATCTCCTACAGGCAGTAGTATCGCGCCCTATTGTGCCGGACCCGCCGCGCGGCCAGGACACGGGGCCGGCGTTTCCGCGGCAGGCACCGCTGGGCACGGCGGGCGGTGCAGCCCGGCAGGCGGCGCAGGCGGGCAGCCCACGGCAGGCGGGCGACGGCGCAGCCCGGCAGGCGGCGCAGGCGGGCAGCCCACGGCAGGCGGGCGACGGTGCAGCCGGGCGAGCGCCGGCCGCATCTGGTGGCGTCATTCAGCCGGGCCAGGGGGCAGGTCACGCCCCGGCGATCCGGCGACCGCGCGACCCGGCAGGCTCCGCATAGCTGACGGACGCCAGCCGGCCATCCCGGTAGGTGAAGCTCGTCACGCTGGCCAGCGCGCATTCCCGCCTGCCCGGGTGGTGCCAGAGCCGGTGGCCCTCGGCCTCCCGTCGCGCCACCCAGATGGGCAGCTGGTGACTAACGCAGACGGCCTCGTGGCCGCGCGCCGCGCGGGCAGCGTCGCCGACGACATCAAGCATCCTGGCCGCGACGTCCCGGTACGGCTCGCCCCACGAGGGACGCAGCGGGTTCACCAGGTAGCGCCAGTGCCGGGGCCTCCGGAGCGAACCGTCACCGACGCCGACGGTCATGCCCTCGAAATGATTCCACGCCTCGATCAGGCGGTCATCGATCACCGGCGTCAGGCCGAACTCCGCGGCTATCGGCTCGGCCGACTCCCTCGCCCGCTCAAGCGGCGACGACATCAGCACGGTCACGTCCCGGCCGGCCAGGAAGTCGGCGGCGGCCTTCGCCATGAGGCGGCCGTCCTCGGACAGGTGGAAGCCGGGCATGCGGCCGTAAAGGACGCCACGGGGATTATCGACCTCCCCATGGCGCACCAGGTGGACGACGCTGCGGTCAGCCGGCGGAGGGGTCTGTGTCATGGCGAGCACAGCTTACCGGGGGCGGCTGCGTACGGCCGCTTGGATCACCGGCCTGGCGGGAGGCGCCGCTTTCCGTCCCGGCTGGTTGCCGCCGGGCCGGCTAACCTGAGGTCAGCATGTGGTTGCGCCTAGGGTTCCGCGCGTTGCCCGCCCCGCAGACCACAATCAGGGCGACGCGGGCTGGACCGAGCGGCGCCAGGAACTTGCCGCGGGCTGAGCATGGCCGGGCGACGGGCGAACACCTCACGGGACAGAAGCCTCGAGGGCTCTGCTAGCCGTGCCCGCAAGGGCCAGACCCGGCAGGAGCCGCCCTCCGTGAGTGCCACCGCCATCGCCCTGGTTCTCGTTGCCGCCGTCGCGCATGCCAGCTGGAACCTCTTCAGCAAGCAGGCATCGGTGACCGGCGCCGTTTCCTTCATCTGGCTGGTGTCCGCGGCCGCGACACCGCTCTACGCGCCGGTGATCGCAGTGGCCGTGGTCGTTCAGCACCCCCGGCTGACCGGGCTTTCCTGGGTGTTCATGGCGGGAACAGGCGTCTTGCAGGCTTGCTACTTTCTCTTCCTGCAGAGCGGCTACCGCCTCGGGGACCTCTCGCTGGTCTATCCGATCGGCCGCGGTACCGGCGCACTGCTCGCCGCGCTAGCCGGCATCGCCCTCTTCGGCGAGCGGCCAGGGCTGCTGGCCATTGCCGGGATCGCCTGCATCGTGACGGGCATCGTCGTCATCGGGATTCCCGGCCGGACCGGCGCCCGCGCGCCCGTTCCTGCCGCTGGGACCGTTCCTGCCGCTGGGACCGTTCCTGCCGCTGGCACCGCCCCTGCCGCTGGCACCGCCCCTGCCGCTGGCACCGCCCCTGCCGCTGGCACCGCCCC
>DATGVY010000648.1:0-2246 GCA_035299845.1 Streptosporangiaceae bacterium | reverse complement strand
ACGACCTGCGCGGGGTGCTGCGTTTCCTGGACTATGTCCCTGACCGCGGCCGCGCGAAGCGCGCTCTCGACCTCGTCGCGCCGATGCTGCTGGAGGTGGTGACGCTGGATCCCGAGGCGCCCGGCGAGACGCACTCGGTGCTCGACTTCGCGCCGCTGCCGGGCTCGCTGGCCCGCGGCCTGTTCGACGAGGCGGTGATCCGGGCCCAGCTCGACCATCTCGCGGCTGGCCAGCAGGACGACGGCGGCTGGACCTTCAACTTCCTCGCCTGGTCCCCGGCCGCGTAGCGGGACTGGCGAGGCAGCGTTACCGTCGACGCGCTGCGGACGCTGCGCGACAACGGCTGGGGCTCATGACCCAGTCCGCTTCGGCCCTGGCCGCACGTCAGCCGTAGAAGAGCCGCTCCATCACCGCGCGGGCGCGGCGGGCCCCGCGGCGGTAGTCCTGAACCAGGTCCTGGGAGGCGTCGGGCGGGTACCCTAGCAGCATGGCCACGGCGGCCAGGCCGGCCTGCTGGGCCGGCAGCGTGTCCGAGGCCCTGCCCCGGACCAGTGTCACCGCATCCCTGATCCTGGCCGCGAGCAGCCACGCCGACCGCAGCGCGGCGGCGTCATCGGCCGCGACCAGGCCGGCCTCCACCGCCGCGGCCAGCGCGCCGAGCGTGCGGGTGGTGCGCAGCCCGGGCACCGCGTAGGCGTGCCGCAGCTGGACGAGCTGCACCACCCATTCGACATCGGCGAGCCCGCCTGGGCCCAGCTTGAGATGCAGCGCCGGGTCTATGCCACGTGGCATCCGTTCAGCCTCTATCCGTGCTTTTATCCTTCTGATTTCGCGAACGGAGGCTTCGGCGATACCGCCGGCCGGATAGCGGAACTCATCCGCCAGCGCAGTGAAGGAGCGCCCGAGGCCGGGATCGCCGGCGACTGGCTCGGCCCGGAGCAGGGCCTGGGCTTCCCACGCGACCGCCCACCTCCGGTAATAGGCACGGTAGGAGGCGAGGGTCCGCACCAGCGGTCCCTGCCGTCCCTCCGGCCGCAGGTCCGGGTCGATGGTCAGCGCCGGGTCCGGGCCACGCCTGGCCAGCAGGGCGCGGAGCTCCTCGGCAACGTCGTGCGCTGCCCTCGTGGCCGCGTCGGCGTCCGCACCCGGCAGCGGGTCGTGCACGAACATCACGTCGGCGTCGCTGGCGTATCCGGTCTCGTGCCCGCCGAGCCTGCCCATGGCCACCACGCAGATCCGGGTCGGCAGCGGTCCGCCGTCGTGCCCGGCCTTGGTGATCGCAACGGTGAGCGCGGCCGTGATCGTGACGGCAGTGACAACGGTCAGCGCCTCGCAGGTTTCCTCGATGCCGGACAGCCCGAGCAGGTCGGCCGCCGCCGTCCGCAGCAGCTCCCGGCGACGGAGCGCGAGCACGGCCGCCGCCGCGTCCGCCGCGAGGTCATGACGGCCTATCGTGGCAGCCGCCTCAGCCTGCAGCGTGGCCCGCGGACGCGGGGCGAGCTGCGCGTCATCGGCGAGCATCGCGACCGCCTCGGGCGCGCGGAGCAGCAGGCTGGTCGCATACCGGCTTGACGCAAGCAGCCTGGCCATCCGCTGCGCCACGCTGGTGTCGTCCCGCAGCAGCCGCAGGTACCACGGGGAGTTGCCCAGTGCCTCGCTGACCTGGCGGAAGGCGAGCAGCCCCGCGTCGGGCTCGGCCGCGTCGGCGAACCAGCCGAGCATTACGGGGAGCAGGGTGCGCTGGATCGCCGCCTTGCGCGAGACGCCCGCGGTGAGCGCCTCGATGTGCCGCAGCGCGCCGGCCGGGTCGGCGTAGCCGAGCGCCTCCAGGCGCGCCCGGGCAGCGTCCGGCGTGAGCCTGGCGGCATCACCGGGAAGCCGCGCGACGGCGTCGAGCAGTGGCCGGTAGAACAGCTTCTCGTGCAGCTGCCTGGCGTGCGCGGCGTGCAGCCGCCATTGCGCGGTCAGCTCATCCGCCGGGTCGCCGTGATGCACGGCGCCGGCGCCCGCGCCGCGCTCGGCCAGGTGCAGCGCGCGACCGAGCCTGCGCAGCGCGGCGGGTTCCTCGGGCAGTGTATGTGTCCGCCTGAGCTGACGTAGCTGGAGCAGGTGCTCCACGCTGCGCAGGAACCGGTACGCCGCCGCCAGGCTGGCCGCGTCTGCGCGGCCCACGTAGCCGCCCTGGGCGAGTGCGGTCAGGCCGGGCAGCGTCGCCCGGGCGCGGAGCGACGCATCGGCGCGGCCGT
>DATGVY010000647.1:0-4210 GCA_035299845.1 Streptosporangiaceae bacterium | reverse complement strand
CCCGATCGGGAGGTTGATCAGGAAGATCCAAGCCAGCCGTCCACGCCGAGCAGCGCGCGCTGCTCGGCCAGCGCGCCGCCGGTCACCGGGCCGACCACGCTGGCCACGGCGTAGGTGGCGACGAAATAGCCGCCGTATTTCGCGCGCTCCCGCGGCGGTACGATATCGCCCGGGACCGCCGAGGTCAGCGCGAAGATGCCTCCGGCACCGATGCCCTGGAAGGCGCGGAAGACCGCCAGCATCGGCATCGATGCGGCGAAGGCGCACAGAGCCGAGCCGACGAGGACACGGCGATCGCGACCAGGAACAGTGGCTTGCGCCCGCGGGAGTCGGTCAGCTTGCCGTACAGCGGGACGGCGACCGTCGAGGTGATGAGGAAGGCGGTCGTCACCCACGCCTGGGCGGTGAGCCCGTTGAGGCTTTCCCTGATCCGGTACATCGCCGCGGTGGCAACGGTCTGATCGAGCGACGCGACGAAGGTGGCGAGCAGCAGCCCGGACAGGATCAGCAGCACCTGACGCCGACCGTAGCCGTCGGCAGCTGGCAGTTTCGGGGTGTTCATGAAGCAGGATCTCATCGGCATTCAGCCGGGAAATCAAACAATGCCGCGTGACCTATGAACGTAAACATTCAGGGTCTTGGGCTTGGTGTAGCGACGAGTGACCGTTGGTTACGTTTTGGCGGCGGATGTGGTGTTGCTGCGGTTGCTTAGCGTGGTTTCCGGGATGCTTGCGGGCTGTGACTGGTGCGCCGCAGGAGGATCCGCCCGCGGATCCGCGTGATGCGCTGATCCGGGAGCAGGCGGAGCGGATCGCGGCGCTGGAGGCCCTGGTCGCTGACCTGCGGGGGCAGCTGGCCGCGGCACAGCGCGCCGGGTCGCGGAACAGCGGGAACTCGTCGATGCCGCCGTCGTCGGATGACCTGCCAGGGCGGAAGGCGCCGCGGAAGCAGCGGCGGGCCGCGGAGCGGGCGGAGAAGAAGCGGAAGCGGGGGAAGCAGCCGGGCAGCCCGGGCGCGGCGATGGCCTGGGAGGTCCCGGACCGGGCCGAGGATCATTACCCGCAGGGGGACTGCGCGTGCGGCAGGGACCTGGCGGACGCCGCCGACCTGGGGGTTGCGCGGTCGTATCAGCAGGAGGAGATCCCGGTCTCGCCGGCCGAGCGGGTGCAGCACGACCTGCACGAGGCGAAGTGCGCGTGCGGCAGGACGCATGTCGCGGCGCGCCCGGCGGGTGTCCCGGATTCTGCCCTGTCCATCGGGCCGCGGCTGCGTGCCCTGGCCGTCTACCTGGTCGTCTTCCAGCATGTCCCGGTGGAGCGGTGCCGGGACCTGATCGCCGACGTGACCGGCGCGGCCGTGTCGGCGGGGTTCATCCATTCCTGCCTGGCGCAGGCGGCGGGCCTGGCCGCGGACGTGGTCCGGCTGATCCGCACCCTGATCACCGCCGCTCCCGTGGCGGGGTTCGACGAGACCACGCTGCGGTCCGGCCCGGCCGGGGAGAAGAAATACGTCCACGGCGCGTTCACCGAGGAGTACTCCGCGTTCTGGCTGGGCGCCCGCAGCCTGGACTCCATGGAAGACGCCGGGATCCTCCCGGACTTCACCGGGATCGTGGTCTCCGACCGGTACCAGAACTACTTCCATCCCCGGTGGGAGCACATCGCCGGGAACCAGGCGTGCCTGGCCCACATCCTGCGTGACTACCAGGACTGCGCCGAGACCTACCCCGCCGCCATCTGGCCCGTGCAGGCCCAGCGGGCGCTGCGCGGCCTCATCCATGGCTGGCACGCCGCACGCGAGCAGGGCCTTCCCGCCATCCCTGCCGGGGCAGCCGGGCCGCTCGTCCACGAGTTCCGGCACGCCGTCCTGGCCGGCCTCGCCAGCGTGCCGCGCATCCCCGGCCCCAAGAACAGCACGAAGCAGCGGCCCGGCCGCCAGCTGCTCGAGTTCTGCCGCGACCGACGCGACGACGTGCTGCGGTTCACCACCGGCACCAGCGTCTGGCCCACGAACAATATCAGCGAGCGGGGAGTCCGCCCGCTGAAAACCCAGCAGAAGATATCCGGCCGCCTGACCAGCGACGACGTCACCCAGGACCGGCTCGACATCCGCAGCTACATCGACACCGCCCGCAAGCACGGCCGCAACGCCTTCACCGTCTTGTGCGACCTCATGACCGGCAACCCCTGGCGACCGCCCGCGCAGGCATTCTCCCCGTAACCCGCGCTACCCATCACCGCACGTGAATGGGCTGAATGTATAACGGGGCTTCGCCCCAGCCCGACGAGGCATGCGCGTGCGGGCTGAGGTTTGCGAAGTGACCCCGGCTGGGGCTCAAGGCAGTTCACAATGTGACTGTTCATTCGCCGCTTGCAGCGGTCGGTGGCCGTTGCCGGCCGAGCCCCAGCCGGAGCCCATGATGACGCTACCGCGTACTGCCGCCCAGGTCCTGTCCGGTCACGTGAGGCTGGAGATCCGCTGCATCGACCGGATGCTGCTGACCTTCCGCCAGCCGCGGCTGCAGTACGGGCAGGGCATCCACGGGTTCTTCTGCCACCACCGGGGGAACCAGTTCGTGTCCTCGGCGCTGATGCGCCCGATGACCGAGCGGTTCGCCGCGGACATCCGCCACTACATCGACGTCCGCGGCCTGGACCTGGTCCGGTTCGCCAAGGGGCAGAGCAAGGACCAGATCGCCAGGGCCTACCTGGCCGGCCACGATGGCGGGGAGCAGATCCTGTTCGCCGGGGTGGCCCAGGAGAAGACCCGGATCTGGCGGACCCGGCAGCGCCAGGACCCGGTGACCGGCAAGCGGTACCCCTGGCTGTGCCAGGAGCAGGCCATGGTCAACCACTGGTATTTCTACGGGTTCGACGCCGATTTCGGCCCGTTCTACATCAAGTTCTGCGGGTACTTCCCCTACACCGGGCAGATCTACCTCAACGGGCACGAGTACGCCAAGCGGCAGTGCCTTAAGGCCGGGATCGCCTTCACCGCCCTGGACAACGCGTTCGGCGCCACTGACGACCCGGCCGCGGTGCAGCAGATCTGCGACGGGCTGACCGACCAGAAGATCTACCGGTTCGCCGGCAAGTGGCTGGCCCGGCTCCCGCACCCGTTCACCCGCGCCGACGAGGACGCCGACTACCGCTGGCAGCTGTCGGTCCAGCAGGCCGAGTTCTCCACCCAGGTCAAGCAGTACCTGAAGGAAGGAAGGGCGCTCCGTACCGAGACCACCGTCAATCAGCCGCGCGACTTCGGCATCGGCAAGGAGCTGACTAACCTCGCCGCCTTGGCCGAGGTCGGCTACGCCGCCAACCGGCGCCTGCTGGACGCCGAATGCATCAGCCACGACCCCGCCGCCGGAGCCGCCGCCCTCGAAGCCCTCACCAGCCCGGTCATCAGCACCACCTGCACCCGCGTCCCGGGAATGCGCTTCCCTGACCCCCGCGTCCAGGCCCTCCTGGGCGCCTGCTGCATCCTTGCGCTCCGGCCCGCTGGCTTCACCAGCCGCGACCTGCGGCACCTCCTCGCCCCCCTGCTCGGGAGAACGCCAGAGGACATGACCAGCGGCCAGATCAGCTACGACCTGCGCAGGCTCCGCGCCCATCAGATCATCGAACGCATCCCGCACAGCCGCAGCTACCAGGTCACCGCCGACGGCCTGGCCATCGCCTTGTTCTTCACCCGGCTGGCCCAGCGGGTCCTCATCCCCGGCCTCGCCCAGCTCACCGACCCAGGCCCGCCACCCGGCACCCGACTACGCCAAGCTGCCCGCGCCTACCAGGCAGCCATCACCGAACTCGCCCAGCAGGCATCCATCGCCGCCTGACCACCCACGGTCACCACTGCTGGCCTCGTCCACCGCCCCAGCCGTCACACACGCCGCAACTTGACTCAAAATTCAACATCCCTGCGGGGAAAGATAACTTACGGAGGATCAAACTGCCGACCGTCCGCTTTTCAGGAGTCCTGTCGCCCCGGGAGCAGTCATCTCCAGGGTAAAGAATCAGCCCAGCTCACCCGCGTTGATGCCGGTCAGCGGCGTACATGCTCATTCTAGCGATCGTGCCGCCGTGTGCCGGTGAATGCCGTCTTGTTCGTGTTATCGGCGTGTTGAACTTTCCCGCGCCTGGAGTTGTGTTGCTTCTGTGTTGCCCGCAGCAGGCCCCACCAGCCATCGCGTCAGTGGCCGCCACTAGCCCCGCCC
>DATGVY010000646.1:0-5065 GCA_035299845.1 Streptosporangiaceae bacterium | reverse complement strand
TACTATGATGACCCTGTGTAGTCAAGAGTGTCCGGGTAAGTCCGCATAAGTGTGCGCAAGCGTCCAGCGTGTCAGGCTTGATACAGTCCACTCGTGGAAACTAAGTTGCCACTAGAGGTTGAAAAGGCCAGGAACCTCTGTCCGGTTTCCTGCGGAGGAGATGAACAGAGGCCCCCGGCCTGATCGGGCAGGAGGGTGGCCCCTTAGAGGGGGCCTCCTCCATGTCTGAGGAAGATGTCCACAACTCCGCGAGCCACTCCCTGCACGACGGCGGAGAGGATCACCCTAAAGAGCCCTGGACTATCGCCCTCCGGTCGGACCTTTTCACCATGCTTGCGCATGGTGACCTCCTATCTGGCCACCGCACACGGGTGGCCATGATGCTCACGGTAGCGAGCATTTGCCGCACGGCAAGGACGCCTGGCGGCGTGTCGGGGCCCGATCGGATCTAACGCGCTGTTGACGATCGTCTCGGTGACGACATAACTTCGAGACCGTCCAGGAGCATCCAGGGAGGGCGCCGTGCGCATCGCGGTCATCGGCGGCGGGCCCGGCGGGCTGTACTTCGCGGCGCTCGCCAGCCAGCTGGCGCCCGGTGACGAGATCACGGTCTGGGAACGCAATGCGCCCGATGACACCTTCGGCTTCGGCGTGGTGTTCTCCGACGAGACGCTGGGCGGGATCGAGCACGCGGATCCGGCCATCTACCGGGCGATGGAGCGCGAGTTCGCCCGCTGGGACGACATTGACGTGCACGTCAAGGGCAAGCTGATCACCAGCGGCGGGCACGGCTTCGCGGCCATGGACCGGCGGCGGCTACTGCAGATCCTGCAGGCCCGCTGCCGTGAGCTTGGCGTCACCATCGCCTTCCGCGCCGAGGCACCGGACGCCGGCCAGCTGTCGGCCAGCCACGACCTGGTGGTGGCCGCCGACGGGGTCAACTCGGCGACCAGGGCGCAGTATGCCGGCACGTTTCGCCCCAGCCTTGATGTCCGCCGGTGCAAGTACATGTGGCTCGGCACCGACCTGGTGTTCGATGCCTTCAAGTTCTACATCGCGCCGACGCCGCACGGCGTGATGCAGGTGCACGGTTACCCGTACGACGCGACCGGCAGCACCTTCATCGTCGAGATGCACGACTCGGTCTGGCGGGCCGCCGGCTTCGGCCGGCTCGCAGCCTGCGACCTGCCGCCGGGCCGGTCGGACGAGAGGTCCATCGGCAGGATCCGCGAGCTGTTCGCCGACGTGCTGGCCGGGCACGCCGTGCACGCCAACAACTCACGGTGGATCAGCTTCACTACCGTGCGCTGCGAGCGCTGGCGGCACCGCAACATCGTGCTGCTCGGCGACTCCGCGCACACCGCGCATTTCTCCATCGGTTCCGGCACCAAGCTGGCGATGGAGGACGCGCTCGCGCTCGCCGCTTGCCTGCGCGAGCAGCCGGCCATCGGCACAGCGCTTGCTGCCTACGAGGAAGAACGCCGGCCCGTCGTGGCATCGGCCCAGCGCGCCGCGCAGGCGAGCCTGGAGTGGTTCGAGAACATCGGCCAGTACGTGCACCAGGAACCAGAGCAGTTCGCTTTCAACATCATCACCCGCAGCCGCAGGGTCACCCACGGCAACCTGCGGACGCGCGACCCCGAGTTCGCGGCCCGGGCCGACGCCTGGTTCGCTGACCACGAGCGGCGGCGCGGGATGGCCGCGGGCGAGGTGGTGCCGCCGATGTTCCAGCCGCTGAAGTTGCGCGGCCTGGAGCTCAAGAACCGCGTCGTGGTCTCGGCGATGGACATGTACACCTCCTCAGACGGCACGCCATCGGACTTTCACCTGGTGCATCTCGGCGGCAAGGCGCTCGGCGGGGCCGGGCTGGTGATGACCGAGATGGTCTGCGTGTCGGCCGACGGCCGGATCACCCCTGGATGCGCCGGCCTGTATGCCCCCGGGCACGAGGCTGCCTGGCAGCGGATCACCGGGTTCGTGCATGACCAGTCCACCGCCAGGATCGGGATCCAGCTCGGCCATTCCGGCCGTAAGGGCTCGACGAAGCTGATGTGGGAGGGCATCGACCAGCCGCTGGCGGCAGGGAACTGGGCGGTCTGCGCGCCGTCCCCCATCCCGTACCTGCCAGGGATCAGCCAGGTTCCCCGGCAGCTCGCCGCGACCGAGATGGCGCAGATCGCCCGGCAGTTCACGGCGGCGGCCAAGGCCGCCGACCGCTGCGGCTTCGACCTGCTTGAGCTGCACTGCGCGCATGGCTACCTGCTGTCATCGTTCATCTCGCCGGTCACGAACCAGCGCGAAGACGGCTACGGCGGATCGCTGGCGAACAGGCTGCGCTATCCGCTTGAGGTGTTCGCCGCGGTGCGGGCGGTATGGCCGCCGGACAAGCCGATGACGGTCAGGATCTCGGCCACCGACTGGCACCCCGGCGGCATCACCGGCGCGGACGCCGTTGAGATCGCACGGGCGTTCGCGGCCGCCGGAGCCGACGCCATCGACGTGTCCACCGGCCAGGTCACCCCGGACGAGCAGCCCGCGTTCGGCCGGTCCTACCAGACGCCGTTCGCCGACGCGATCAGGAACCAGGCCGGCATCGCGACGATCGCGGTCGGCGTCATCTCCTCCTACGACGACGTGAACTCGATCATCCTGGCCGGCCGTGCCGACCTGTGCGCGGTCGGCCGGGCGCACCTGCATGACCCGAACTGGACCCTGCATGCGGCCGCGGAGCAGGGCTACGATGGGCCGGCCGCGGCGTGGCCGGCCCCCTGGCGGGCGGGCAGCGCGGCGCCGCGGGCAGGCAGGACGGACGAGCCACGGCCCAGGCTCGAGCTGATCCGGGCCGGCCAGGCAGGCACCCGGCATGCCCGCTGGCGGCCCGGCGCCACCAGGCCCGGCACGGATAGCAACGCGGAGGCGGTGCGATCATGGTCATCGAACGGGTGAATCCGCCAGAACTGGCCAGGCCGTCAGGCTTCGCGCACGCCGTCGTGGCCACCGGCAGCCGGGTGGTGTTCCTGGCCGGCCAGACGGCAACCGACGCCGCCGGGGCGGTCACCGGCGACACCGTGGCAGCCCAGTTCGAGCGCGCGCTGGCCAACCTGCTGACTGCGCTGCGCGCGGCAGGCGGCTCGGCGGAGCATCTGGCCAGCCTGACCATCTACGCGG
Organism: Streptosporangiaceae bacterium; assembly: GCA_035299845.1. GTDB lineage: Bacteria > Actinomycetota > Actinomycetes > Streptosporangiales > Streptosporangiaceae > Palsa-506. The sequence goes on along the minus strand of DATGVY010000646.1, from coordinate 1,897 downwards.
TAGACCTCGGCGACTACCGCGCGCACAGCCGGGAGATCGGCCAGGCATGGCGACGGCTGGCCGGACGGGAGTACCCGGCGATGGCGGCCGTCGGCGTCAGCAGCCTGTGGGATCCGGCGGCGCTCGTCGAGATTCAGGGTTACGCAGTCGTCCCCTGAGCTCGCCTGCCGCAGAGCACCATCAGCCTGGCGCCCGTTCCCCGCGCCGGGTTACCGGGTCGATGCGCGCCAGGACGGGCCGCGCCCCGGCCGGCCCGGCCTGATCATGCTGACGGCGGCTGGCCGGTCACCGCGAGGACATGCGCGCGGGCCGATCCGGCCAGCCGGGCGCGCAGCGCGCCGAAGGCCATAGCCGCCCGCAGACCGTGCCAGTCGGCAGGCAGCAGTTCGGCGGGCAAACCTGGATCCAGGTACGGCAGCCGCCGCCACGCGGTGAGCGCCAGCACATAGTCGGCGAACGCAGCGCCGTCGTCGGCCGCCCCGGCCCTGCGCCCCCGCCAGCGCTCAAGCACCGGCCCGGACGAATCGAGGAATTCCTGGTAGAGGCGTTCCAGCCGGTCCAGGTCCCACCAGCGACCGACCTGCTCGCGCACATCGCCGAAGGCGAGGTAGTCCGCGCTGAACAGGTCCACGTACCCGGCCAGGCCGTGCCGGGCCAGCACGTCCCTGGTCGCCGCGGCGAGATGGGCAGGCGCGATCCAGACCCCGGCCGACACGGTGCCGAAGCCGAGCCAGCTCAGCCGGGACCGCAGCGCGTGCCGCCTGCCCCTTTCCCGCTCGGGCACGCTGAACACGGCAAGCAGCCAGCCGTCGGCCAGCCGGGCACGCGGCCGCTCGAAGATCCGGCTATCGCCCTCGGCGAGGATTTCCCTGCCGCGCTGCGACAGCGCGTAGCCGGCCGCGCTGCCGAGCCGCACTGGCTCCAGGATCCCGCGCTGCTTGAGCCGGGAGATCGAGGACCGGACCGCGGCCTGGTCCGCGCCGAGCCCTCCCATCAGCCGGATCAGCGAGGCCACGCTGAGCCCGCCGCCTGCCTGGCCGCCGTAGTCCCGCGCATAGAGGCCATAGATGGTCACGATCAGCGCCCGGGGCGAGGGTCGCGGCTCGCCCGTCCATCGCGCCTCATTGAACGCCGTCACGCATGCAACATAGCGGCCGGGCCGGTGATTCACGGACCGGGCTGACACGGGCGGGCGCCATCGAACCGGCGGCGGCCGCGGCGCTGACTCGTTGACTATCGTCACGATGGCGGCATACTCGGAATCCCGGGAAGCGTCCCGTGGTGACCGACGGAGGTCGCGGCCATGCAGCTCTCGCCATCTGCGCACGCCGACACGTTCTGCCGGGACCACCTGCCCGCGGCCGCCGACTGGCCGGAGCTGCGATTCACCCTTCCGTCGCTGGCGTACCCTGAACAGCTGAACTGTGCCGCTGAGCTGCTCGAGACGACCATCGAGGCGCACGGAGCCGGGCGGCCGTGCCTGCTGTCGGCCAGTGAGCGCTGGAGCTACGGCGACTTGCTCAGGGTGTCCAGCCAGATCGCCCGGGTGCTGGCCGAGGACCTCGGCGTGGTGCCAGGCAACCGCGTGCTGCTGCGCGGGCCGAACAATCCGTGGCTGGTGGCGTGCTGGTTCGGCGTGCTGCGGGCCGGCGCCGTAGCGGTGACGACCATGCCGCTGCTGCGGGCCGGCGAGCTCGCCACGATCTGCGAGATCTCGCGGCCGGCGCTGGCGCTCTGCGACAGCCGGTTCACCGACGCGCTGGCGGAGGCCGCCGCAGCGGCCGGGCCCGGCCCAGCGGGGCTGCGGATCGTGACCTACGGAGCCGATGATCCCGGCGACCTCACCCAGCTGGCCGGCCGGCAGCCGGCCGGGACGGCGGCGGTGCCCACGTCCGCG
>DATGVY010000645.1:0-3142 GCA_035299845.1 Streptosporangiaceae bacterium | reverse complement strand
CTGAGCCGGCGCCGGGTCAGCGCGTCGGCCGGCGTCCCGCTGGCCACCGTTTCTGATTACGTGGGCCGTGCGGTGCTCGCCGATGTGGGCTGGCCGCTGCCGGCGGACCTGGACGATGACGGGCTGGAGGCTCTGCTGTATCCGCCCGCTGCGCCATCGCGGGCGGCGCGGCCGCTGCCGGACTGGTCGTACGTGCATAAGGAGCTGCGGCGCAAGAGCGTGACCTTGCAGCTGCTGTGGCTGGAGTACCGCGAGCAGCACCCCGGCGGGTACGGCTACAGCCAGTTCTGCAACTTGTACCGGGCCTGGGCCCGCCAGGTCGATGTCGTCATGCGCCAGGTGCACCGGGCCGGGGAGAAGATGTTCGTCGACTTCCCCGGCGAGCAGATCCCCATCTGGGACCGCAAGACCGGCGAGATGCTGCTGCGGGCCGAGCTGTTCGTCGCCGTCGCCGGGGCGTCGAGCTACCTGTACGCCGAGGCGTTCCCGTCCCAGGAGCTGCTGTACTGGGTGACCGGGCACGTGCACGCCCTGGAGTTCATGGGCGGCGCCCCGGCGATCGTGGTCTGCGACAACCTGCGCTCGGGGGTGACCCGGCCGCACCGTTACGAGCCCGACGTGAACGCCACCTACGCCGAGATGGCCGCGCATTACGGGATGGCGGTCATCCCGGCCAGGGCGTACAAGCCCCGCGACAAGGCGAAGGCCGAGTCCGGGGTGCTGCTCGCCGAGCGGTGGATCATCGCCCGGCTGCGGGACCGCAGGTTCTTCTCGGTCTCCGAGGCGAACGCGGCGATCGCCGGGTGCGTGGCGGAGATCAACGCCCGGCCGTTCCAGAAGATGGACGGCACCCGGCAGGCACTGTTCGAGTCGCTGGAGCGCCCGGCGCTGCGGCCGCTGCCGGCGGACCGGTACGAGTTCGCGACGTGGCGCAAGGCCCGGGTGAACATCGACTACCACGTCGAGGCCGACCGGCATTACTACAGCGTCCCCTACCAGCTCGCCGGCCAGAAAGTCGACGTCCGGCTGTCGGCCGCCACCGTGGAGATCTTCCATTCCTCCCGGCGCGTCGCGTCGCACCCGCGGTCGTTCGAGCGGCACCGGCACAGCACCGAGCAGGCCCACATGCCCGAGTCGCACCGCCGGCACGCCGAATGGACGCCGTCGCGGATCACCGGCTGGGCGGCCAGGACCGGCCCGGCCACCGCCGGCCTGGTCGAGGCGATCCTTACCTCACGGCCTCATCCCGAGCAGGGTTACCGCGCGGCGCTGGGGATCATCCGCCTGGCCGGCCGGCACGGCGCCGGGCGGGTCGAGGCGGCCTGCGCCAGGGCGCTGCACCTGCGCTCGTACTCCTACCGCAGCGTCGAGTCGATCCTGAAGCACTCCCTGGACCGCCAGCCGCTGCCCGAGACCCGCCCCGCACCCGCATCCCACCCGGCCCACGGCAACGTCCGCGGCGCCCGCTACTACACCTGAAACGGAGCACGCCCATGCTGGCGAACACCACGATCGAGGGACTGAAGACCCTGCGGCTCGACGCCATGGCCGCGGCCCTGGCCGAACAGCACGAGCAGGCCGCCTACGCCGGGCTCGGCTTCGACGAGCGCCTCGGCCTGCTCGTGGACCGCGAGCTCACCGAACGCGGCAACCGGCGGATAGAACGGTGCCTGAAAACAGCCAGGCTGCGCACCACGGCCACCATCGAGGACATCGATTTCCGCCACCCCCGCGGGCTGGACCGCGCCCAGATCCTTACCCTCGCCCAGGCGCACTGGGCCGCCGCCCGCCACGCCGTCGTGATCACCGGCCCGACCGGCGCGGGGAAAACGTACCTCGCCTGCGCCCTGGCCCACGCCGCCATCCGCAACGGCCACACCGCGCTTTACCTGCGGGCACCGCGGATGTTCGACGACCTGGCCATCGCCCGCGCCGACGGCAGGATGTCCCGCCTGATGGCCTCCTGGGCCCGGATCAGCGTCCTGGTCATCGATGACCTCCTGCTCCGCCCGCTCACCGGTGACCAGGCCGCCGACCTGCTCGAAGTCATCGAGGACCGGGCCCGGCTGCGCGCGACCATCGTCACCAGCCAGCTTCCCGTCAGCCACTGGCACGAGGCGATCGGCGACCCGACTATCGCTGATGCCGCCCTGGACCGGCTGCTCGAGAACGCGAACCGCATCGAGCTCGCCGGCGAGTCCATGCGCCGGGCCGCGGACGGCACCCGCCCGCGGCACGCCAGCAAGGCAGACAGCGCCCAGCCCCCCGCGCCAGCACCGCAAGCAGGCCGCGCATGACACCCCGGGCAGACCAGGCCGCCGCGAGCGCCGGAACCCCGTCCCGTGACGATGGCGTAACGATACGGACCTGCCCGGCATGCGGGCAGGCGTTCACCCGCTCCGGCCGGCGCAAGTACTGCTCCCAGGCCTGCCGCCAGGCCGCCTGGCGCCGCGGCCACGCACCCGCCGCCCCGGTAACGCCCGTCCCGCGCCCGGGCCGCAAGCGGGCCGTCACCGTCTACGAATGCGGCCAGTGCGGGGCCAGGCAGCTCGGAACCCAGCGCTGCGAGGACTGCCACACATTCATGACAGCCACCGGGATCGGAGGGATATGCCCGTTCTGCGATGAGCCAGTCGCCATTACCGAGCTCACCACAGGAAACGACGGCCAAGGAACGCCGCCCGGCGGCGGCCCGCCGATGGCAGACTAACCAGCCAGCAAGCAGATGAAGGAGGTGAACTCCGGGGACAGACGCCCAAGCGTCGGCCGCTACGCGGCCTCCGATCCCTGCCGTCCGAAAACTCCGGACTGAGCGTTCGGAAACGCTGGAATACTCATGCTCTGAACCGGAAACACCCGGACGTGCTGCCGAGGGCGCTTCCCCCGTCTCTTCTGCCGTGGAGCGCTCAGGTCACTTTTCCAAGCCGAAAATGGATTGTCAATTCCAAAAAGCCGAGCCGGCCATCCCCGCCGGGATACGGTCCCGCGCAGCGCATCCGGACACCACTGGCCCCCGCCAGCCGACCGGAGCAGGTGCTCCGCGGCGACGAGGTGCCGGATCCGCGGGTTACGCCCCGTAGCCGCCGTCGATATCCAGGGTCGCCCCGGTGACGTAAGACGCGCCGGGGCTGGCCAGAAACAA
>DATGVY010000644.1:0-4994 GCA_035299845.1 Streptosporangiaceae bacterium | reverse complement strand
CCCGCCGCCCGATCCGGATCACTGGTCCCACCGCCCGTTGATGTCATGGAATACGCCTACCCGTCCTGCTGTGCCGTACGCTGCCGGCGGTGTCGTGCCGGGCCCGCGTTGCAAGTCAGCATCCTGACGTCTCATGCTGGGGCCTATGCCCATGGACGACCAGGCGGCGCCCGTTCCCGGGTCCGCAGCCAGCCCCGTTCCCGGGTCCGCAGCCAGCACTGCGGCCCTCGCCGGACGCGACTACGGCGAGGTGCTCTGGGAGCCTACGCCGGAAGCGATCAGCAGCGCACGGGTCACCGGCTATGCCGGCTGGCTGTCCGCCCGCCACGGCCTTGACCTGCGCAGCCACGACCAGCTTTGGCGGTGGTCGGTGGCCGAGCCCGCCGCGTTCTGGGAGTCGGTCTGGGAATACTTCGCCGTGCTCGGTGACCGGGGGACCGGCCCGCCACTGAGCGAAGGCACGATGCCCGGCGTTCGCTGGTTCGAGGGCGCTACGCTCAACTACGCGCGCAACGCGCTGCGGCTTGCCCGCGACGATCCGGGGCGAACCGCCGTGATCTACCGGAGCGAGGACGGCAGCGGCGGCACGCTCACCTACGGGGAGCTGGCGCGCGAGGTAGCCAGGGCAGCAGCCGGGCTGCGCGCGCTGGGCGTGGCGACCGGCGACCGGGTCGCCGCGTACATCCCGAACGTGCCGGAAGCGCTGATCGCGATGCTGGCGACAGCGAGCCTGGGCGCGATCTGGTCATCGTGCTCACCGGACTTCGGCGCCAGCAGCGTGATCGACCGGTTCGCGCAGATCTCGCCGAAGGTCCTGATCGCTGTCGGCGGCTACACCTACGGCGGGAAGGCCTACGACCGGCGGGACGAGGTCGCGAGCATCGCGGCCGCGCTGCCCGGCCTGGCCGCCGTCGTGCTGGTCCGCGGCCCGGCAACGGCCGCCGCCCAGCCACGCCCGTCCGCCGCCGCCGCGAACACAGCGGAAGGGAGCCCGCGCACGCTCGGCTGGGACGCCCTCCGCGGCGACACCGGCCCGCCCGCCGACGCGGCGGTGCCGCCTGAGTTCACCGAAGTCCCGTTCAGCCATCCGCTGTGGGTGCTGTATTCCTCCGGCACGACCGGGCTGCCCAAGCCGATCGTGCACGGTCATGGCGGGATCGTGCTCGAGCACCTCAAGGTGCTCGCCTTCCACCAGGACCTGGGCCCGGATGACGTCTTCTTCTGGTACACCACGACTGGCTGGATGATGTGGAACTACCTGGCAGGCGGGCTGCTCGCGGGCGCGACGGTGGTGCTGTACGACGGCAGCGCCACCCATCCCGACACCGGCGCGCTCTGGCGGCTCGTCGCGGACACCGGCGTCACTTACGCCGGCACCGGCGCGCCGTACCTGCTTGCCTGCGCCAAGGCGGGGCTGAAACCCGCCGCGCAGCATGACCTGTCGAGACTCCGCGGCATCGGATCCACCGGGTCCCCGCTCCCTCCGGAGGGTTTCCGCTGGGTCTATGCCGAGGTGGGCAGTGCTCTGCTGCTCGGGTCGTTCTCCGGCGGCACCGACCTGTGCACGGGGTTCGTCGGGCCGAGCCCGCTGCTCCCGGTTCGGGCCGGCGTGATCGCTTGCCGGTGCCTCGGCGCGAAGGTGGAGGCGTACGATCCGCACGGCAACCCGGTCGTCGGCGCGGTAGGAGAATTGGTTATTACGCAGCCTATGCCGTCGATGCCGGTTGGCTTCTGGAACGATCCCGGCGGCGAGCGATACAGCGCCAGTTACTTCGCCGACTACCCGGGAGCGTGGCGGCACGGCGACTGGATCATGATCCTGCCGGACGGTGGCTGTGTCATCTACGGCCGCTCCGACGCCACCTTGAACAGGGGCGGCGTGCGGATGGGCACCAGCGAGTTCTACCGCGTCGTGGAGCGGCTGCCGGAGATCGCCGACAGCCTGGTGGTGGATACCGGGCGGCTCGGCCAGGACGGCAGGCTCATCCTGTACGTCGTGATGGCCGATGGCCGCGAGCTCGACGAAGACCTCACCGCCCGGATCCGGGCGAAGCTTCGCGCCGAGCTGTCGCCGCGGCACGTGCCTGACGAGATCCACCAGGTGCCGGGCATCCCGCGGACGCTGTCCGGCAAGAAGCTCGAGGTGCCGGTCAGGAAGATTCTGCTGGGCACGCCGCTCGCCGACGCGGCCGACCCGGATGCGCTGGCCAACCCGGCGATGCTCGCCTTCTTCGCGCCCAGGGAACCGCGGTGACCGGGCCGTCGGACGGGGCTGCGCGGTCGGGCCGGGCTGCGCCGTCGGGCCGGGCTGGGTCAGCGCCGGACCGCCGGTTCGGCGAAGAGGGCGGCCTGCTGACCTACGGCAGCTATCTCCGCCTGCCGGAGTTGCTGTCCCAGCAGCTGCCGCAGGCTGACCCGCCGGCCCATGACGAGCTGCTGTTCATCACTGTGCACCAGGTGTACGAGCTCTGGTTCCAGCAATTGCTGTATGAGCTCGGGGCGGGCCGCGATGCCATGGCCGCGGCGCAGACGTGGCGGGCCAGGCAGCTGCTCCGCCGCGCGCACGTCATCGAGCGGCTGCTGGTCAGCCAGATCGACGTGCTGGAAACGATGACGCCGCAGGATTTCCTTGAGTTCCGCGCGGCACTCGCGCCGGCCAGCGGATTCCAGTCCGTGCAGTTCCGCGAGCTTGAGTTTCTGTCCGGGGCGAAGGACAAGCGGTATGTCGCCCGCTTCCGGGCTCTGACCGATGCCGAACGCGACCGGCTGGCCCGGCGGCTGGCGGAGCCGTCGCTCTGGGATGCGTATCTCAGCCTGCTCGCCTCGCGCGGGCTGCCGGTCGCCGATGCCGATCAGGTGCTCGGGTCGCTCGTCTCGATTGCCAGGAACCGGGCGAGTCACGACGATCTCTGGGAGCTGGCCGAGGACCTGCTGACCCATGATGAAATAGCGGGTCTCTGGCGGGCCAGGCACGTCCAGATGGTGGAGCGGCAGATCGGCACGAAATCAGGCACCGGCGGGTCGACCGGTGCGCCATACCTGCACAAGCGAGTGCCGCTGCGCTATTACCCGCTGCTGTGGGAACTGCGAGATTGGTTGTAAGGGCCGGAGCGACGCGGCGGCCAGGCCGGGACACGAAGGAGTGGGACCGATGGCGGACCACGCGGGTGACGAGAAGCTTGCCCTGCTGGCTGAGGGGGCGCGGCTGGCCAGCAGCGACGCCGGGGTTGGCGACCTGCAGAATTACCTGCAGGCCTATTACCGGCACGTCGCGGTCGAGGATCTCGCTTCGGCCGGGGCGCAGCGGGTCGCTGCGGTGGCCATCGAGCAGGCCACCTTCGCCGCGCACCGGCCGCAGGGCCGGGCGCTGGTCCGGATCCGGCCGGCCGGGGACGCTTCCCTTGAGCCCGCCGGGTCAGTGGTCGATATCGTCACCGACGACATGCCGTTCCTCGTCGACTCGGTGACGATGGAGCTGGCCAGGCACGACCTGAGCCCTCAGCGCGTGGTGCATCCGCAGCTGCGCGTCCGCAGGGATGTCACAGGAACGCTGCGCGGCGTGCTCGGGCCTATCGACGGGTCACCGGCGGCCCACGACGAGATCGCCGAGTCCTGGACGCACATCGAGATCGGCGTGCTTGCCGACGACGCCGAGGCCGCCGACCTGACCCGGCACTTGCAGCGCGTGCTGGGTGACGTGCGGGTGGCAGTGGAGGACTATCCCAGGATGCGGGCCAGGGCGGTGCAGCTGGCAGAGGACCTGGCGATGTCGGAGAAGGCAACGCCGGCCGAGGCAGCCGCCCAGGCTGAGGCGCCCGCCGAGATCGAGGCGCTGCTGCGCTGGCTGGCCGACGGTCATTTCACCTTCATCGGCTACCGTGAATACGATCTTGCGGACGGTCCTGACGGGATGATGCTGTGCGCGGTGGCCGGCACCGGGCTCGGCATCCTGCGGCATGACCGGCAGGGGTCGTCCTCCTTCGCCGCCCTGCCGCCAGAAGTGCGGGCCAGAGCCAAGGATCCGCAGCGGCTGATCCTGACCAAGGCGAACTCGCTGTCCACCGTGCACCGGCCGAGCTACCTCGACTACATCGCAGTGAAGCGGGTCGACGATGCGGGCGAGGTGGCGGGCGAATACCGGTTCCTCGGCCTGTACACGCACGTCGCCTACTCGGAGAGCATCACCCGCATCCCGGTGCTGCGACGCAAGCTGGCCGGCGTCCTTGAGGCCCTCGGCATGACCGCCGACAGCTATGACGGCAAGGATCTCGCCGAGTTCCTGGAGAACTATCCGCGGGAGGAGCTCTTCCAGATCTCGGTTCCCGAGCTCGCCCCGATAGCGGCCGGCGTGCTCCGGCTGCGTGACCGCACCCAGACCCGGCTGTTCCTGCGCAAGGACATCTACGGCCGGTACATGTCATGCCTGGTCTACTTGCCGAGGGACAAGTACACGACCAAGGTCAGGCTGCGCGCGCAGGAGATCTTGCTCAGGGCGCTCAACGGGATCTCGGTCGGTTACAGCGTGATGGTCGGCGAATCGTCGGTCGCCAGGCTGCATATCGTGGTCAGGGCGGCGCGCGGCAGCATGCTGCCCCAGGTGAGCGAAACAGAGCTGGAGAAGGAGCTCGCCGCCGTGGTCAGGTCGTGGGACGACGACCTGGCCGAGGAAGCGGCCAGGTCGCTCGGCCCGCAATCGGCCCGCGCGCTGCTCGCCATGTGCGCTGACACGATTCCCGATACCTACAAGACGGACGTTCCGGCCGCTGCGGCCGTTGGTGACCTGGCCAGGATTCTCGAGCTGCAACGGTCGGGGGAGGACGTCGCCTTCGAGTTCTGGGAGTCGGTCGGCTTCGTCGGCGGCGTGCCGGTGCAGCACGATCAGCAGACCAGCGCGGCCGGGGCGGCAAGCCGGCGGGTCTGGCGGCTCACGATCTACCGGACTGGCTCCCCGATCACGCTCACCGACGTGCTGCCCAGGCTCCAGCACATGGGCG
>DATGVY010000643.1:0-7188 GCA_035299845.1 Streptosporangiaceae bacterium | reverse complement strand
TGAGCACCGTGGGTGAGCGCTATGGGTGAGCACCGTGGGTGAGCACCGTGGATGAGCACCGTGGGTGAGCACTATGGGTGAGCACTGTGGATCAGCACCGTGGGTGAGCACTGTGGATGAGCCCGATGGGTGAGCATTGTGGGTGAGCACCGTGGGTGAGGTGGCCGGAGCGGGCCTGCTTGCCCATGTCCCGACGATCATGCTCCCGCGCGAGCAGCGGCTGGAGCTGAACGGGGGCAAGGAGATCAGCCTCGTTACCGGGCTTGAGCGGCTGCGGGCCGAGGTCTTCGAGACGCTCGACTACGACACGGTGGTGGTGCTCGACTCGCACTGGTTCACCACGGTCGAGTTCGTCGTCTCCGCGCACGAGGTCCGGGCCGGGCTGTTTACCTCCGACGAGCTGCCCCGCGGGATGTGCCGGATTCCCTACGACTGGCGCGGGGATCCCGGGCTGGCGCGGGCGATGGCCGCCCTGGGCGAGCAGCACGGCACCTGGATCACCGCCATCGACGACCCGTACCTGCCGGTGCACTACGCGACCGTCAACCTGTGGGCCTACCTCGGCCGCGGGCTGGACAAGCGCTGGATCACGGTCAGCAACACCGCGCAGACCGGCGACACCGAGGACTTCCTGCGGGCAGGCCGGGCCCTCGGCGAGGCGATAGCGCAGAGCGCACGCCGGGTGCTGCTGCTGGCGTCGGGAGCCATGTCGCACACCTTCTGGCCGCTGCGCGAGCTGCGCGCGCACGAGGCCAGCGACCCGGCGCACGTCCGCACCAGGGAGGCGCGAGACGCGGACACCGAGCGGATCGGCTGGCTGCAGGCTGGCGAGCACGCACGGGTCATTGACACCATGCCGGAGTTCCTGCGGGTAAGGCCGGAGGCGAAATTCGCCCATTACCTGATGATGGCGGCGGCACTGGGCGGGCGCAGGTTGACTGCGCCGGGACGCCCGTTCAGTGATTATGAGAACTCGGTCGGCACCGGGCAGATGCACCTGTGGTTCGACAGGCCGGCCGCGGGCTGGTCGACGGCGGCCGGATAGATGACATGAATGCGGGACCTCCGCAGCTCAGCCGACGTGAATCTGGCCGCTGTCGGCCGGAATGGGGGACTGCGAAGCGTTGAACTGACGGAACCGCACAGATAAGGAGCGAAGATGGCCGAGTACCGCAGGATCCTGCTGGACGGCGCGGTCACGCAGGTCAGCCGGGACGGGGAGTACCTGGTCGCCGCCGACGGGCGGCGGGTCGGCGTCGCCGATGCCGTGCACCTGCCGCCGGTGACGCCGACCAAGATCCTGGCCGTGCACCTGAACCACCGCAGCCGGGTCGCCGAGTTCCAGACCAGGCTGCCTGCCGCGCCGACCTACTTCCAGAAGCCGGTCTCCGCCCTCGTCGCGCACGGCGGCGCCGTGATCCGGCCGGCCAACTGCAGGTACCTCAACTACGAGGGCGAGGTAGCCATCGTGATCGGCCGCACCTGCCGGGGCGTGCCGCGGTCGCAGGCCGCCGGGTATATCGCCGGGTACACCATCGCCAACGACTTCGGCCTGCACGACTTCCGGGACACCGACGCCGGGTCGATGCTGCGGGTCAAGGGCTCGGACACGATGGCGCCGCTCGGACCCGGGCTGGTCACCGACTGGGACTTCCGCGGCAAGCAGCTGCGCACCTACGTGAACGGCCGTCTCGCGCAGGACGGCTGCACCGACGAGATGAACTGGGACATGCACTACCTGGTCGCCGATATCGCCCGCACGATCACGCTCTGCCCGGGCGATGTGCTGCTGTCCGGGACGCCGGCGAACTCCCGTCCGGTCCAGCCCGGTGACGTGGTCGATGTCGAGGTCGACGGCCTCGGCAGGCTGACCAGCCACATCGTCGCCGGCCTGGCCGACGTCGCCGCTGATCTCGGCGCGCAGCCGACCGAAAGCGAGGAGGTCATCTCCACCGCATTCGGCGGGGACTGGGAGTTCCGCGGGATCCGGCCGCCGATCCGGGCCTGACGATGCCCGGATTCCCCGCGGACTGCGCACGGCGCGCGGCGCGCACGGTGACGGCCGAGCTGGGCGGGCCAGGGACGCTAGGACGTTCACGCCGACCGTCTTTCTTGATCGCGGAACTTATGGGGTCCAGCACCCCATAAGTTCCGCGATCAAGAAAGAAATGCTGCGGGCGGTCCCTGAACGCCTGACAGCTGAGGCGCCGTGCCAGATGGCGGGTGCCGGGATACCGGGAGGACCAGGATGGCCGCGCCGAGAATGTGCCTGATCCTCAGCGAGAACTGGACCATGACCGACGGCCGCGACCTGCCCAGCCTGGTGCGGTGGGCACGCGAGGCTGAGGACGCCGGGTTCGACTCCGTGATGATCAGCGAGCACATCGTGCTCGCCCCCAGCGCCGCCAGGAACGGGCTCATGCTCAACCCCCGCGAGTACGCCCTGCCCGGCAATCAGGATCCGGCGACGCCGTGGCCGAGCTCCGTGGTCCTGCTGTCGGCGATCGCCGCGGTCACCGAGCGCATCAGGCTGGTCGCGGGCGCCGTGATCGCGCCGCTGCGCCATCCGCTGCTGATCGCCCGCGAGCTTGGCTCACTGGACTTGCTCAGCGGCGGCCGGCTTGTCGTACTGCCGACGGTCTCCTGGCTGGAAGAGGAGTACGCCGCGCTGGACGTGCCGTTCCATCGCCGCGGTGACCTGCTCGACGAGCACCTCCAGGCGTGGGCAGTGCTCTGGCGGGACACGCCGGCCTCGTATTCGGGGCAGCACTACTCGTTCCGGGACGTGTACTTCGAGCCGAAGGCCTGCCGGCCCGGGGGACCGGCCCTGTGGCTCGGCGGCTCCGGCATGCACCAGCGGATGCTGGCGCGCATCGTCCGGTACGGCGACGGGTTCAACCCGCTTGGCCGGCCGGCGCCCGGGGAGATGCGGCGGCTGGAGGACGCGATGCTGGCGGCAGGCAGGGATCCGCGCGGGCTGGAACTCATCGGCGGCACCCGGGCCGCCTTCCCCGACCGCGGCGGCGTGGCCGATCTCGGCCGGGCCCTGGCGGCCATCCCGCCCCAGGCAGCGGCCGGGTTCACGACGTTCTGCATCAAGCCGTCGCAGTTCACCGACGATCCGGGCGACGTGGGCCGGCTGTGCCGGGAGATCATGCGCCGGGTCGACGGGATGCTGCCGTAACCCGGCGGCCATCCGCTCGCCCGCCCGGCCGGCCGCGTGAGTTCGGCGGGCTCCCGGTCGATGTGGCTTTCAGCGGCTTCTGACTCGGTCAACTTCACATCGACCGGGTTGCCGGGCCCGGCCCGCCGCCCGCCGCTTGCGGGGCGGCCACCCGCTGCCCGGCCCGTCCCGCCGCGACGGACCCACCGGCCAGCGGTCGGCTGCAGCCCGCGAACGCACCAGGGCAGGCCACCGGCAAGGTCTCGCTGCGCAGCACGGCGGACGTGGATGACGAGGTACTGCACCTGCTGCGCATCGGCTACGACCAAGGCGCCTAGCCGTCGCCTGCCGGCCCCCGGACGGGCGGCGGCCTGAGCACGACAAGCGTCGCCAGGCAGGCACCCGCGAGCAGGGCGTACGGCACCAGATCAGAGGTCGCCTGGGCCAGCACGCCGCTGGTGGCGGCGGCGATGGCCTGCCCGCTCGCCCAGGCCAGGTTGGCCAGCCCGAACGCGAGCCCCTGGTTGAGCTGCAGGCGGTGCGCGCCCGTGCTCAGCAGCGCCATGGCCGGGGCGAAAAGCGTACCGTACGCGGGCATGCCCGCGATCAGCAGGACCACCAGCCACGGCGCCGGCTCCACCAGCGGCGCCAGCAGGCTGACGGCCACCGCTGCCGCGAGCGAGAGCCGGATCGGGATCAGCGCGCCGCGGCGGTCCGCCAGGCGGCCGGCCAGCGGCGAGAGCGACGACTCGATGGCCGCTGCCCCCAGGAACGCCGCACCGATGACCGTCGCCGTGGCGCCCAGCTGGCTGAGGCGCAGCGGGGCCAGGACATCCAGCACCCCGAAGGCCAGCCCGGCGAGCATCGTCAGCCACATGCCGGTGCTGACCTGGCGGTCGCGCACCGCGGGCAACGCCGCGCGCAATCCCTGCGGAACCGGGGCTCGCGGACCAGACACGATGAAGGCCACGACGATCAGGGCGGTTCCGGCCACCGCGGCAGCGCCAAACGCGGGCCCGGTCCCCACCTGGTTGGCGACGGCGCCAACGACCGGGCCGAACAGCGCCCCGACGACCGCGGCGCCCAGGGCCGTGCCCAGTAGCTCACCGCGCCGCTCCGGCGGGGCGGCCGTCGCCAGCCAGGCCATTCCGGCGGCCCAGGTGCACGCGCCAGCCAGGCCCTGCGCGAAGCGCGCGGCATCCAGCACCATCGGGCTGGAAGCCCAGCCGAACACCAGCGTGGAGCCGCTCATCAGCGTCAGCCCGAGCACCACCACCAGGCGGTCCCCCAGGCGGGCGGCGAGCAGTCCGCCCGGGAGCGCGCCGACGAGGGTGCCGAGGGGATACGCGGCGACAAGCAGCCCGGCTCCCGACTTCGATAGTCCGGCAGCGCGGGTGTAGTACGGCAGCAGCGGAGTCAGCGCGGTGAAAAAGACCGTGTCGACCAGCACCAGCGCACAGATGAAGCCCAGCAGCGCTAGCACAGCGGGCGCCAGCCTGGGCCGGGGCAACGCCATGTCTGCTCCCCTCCGGTGACTGCGCAACACCCGGCTGCCTGGCCGGCCCGGCAGCGCACGGGCCCGTCCCCCGCCTGCCGTTCCGTGCCCGCTCCTCCACCGCCCATCATGACTCAGCCGGGGTAACCCCGGGAGCGCGGGCTTCCTGCGGTCGCATCATGGCGACCCGTCACCAGGGAGGGCGCCGGGGCCATGCCGCGTGCAGCGCGAGCTGCCGGAAACCCTGATTATCTTCCGCCCGGATTCGCGTGGCTGGCGCCTGCGCTGGCGCTGGCAGTCCCCGAGACCCCCACGAGGCTGGCCCCCAGAAGTAGGCCGGTCGCGGCTACCGCGGTGGCAAGCGGAAGAACCGTTCATGAACATGCCGCTCCTTTCTGGTGCGATGACGGCAGCAATAGACCTACCGGGACAATTGCTGCCGGGCGAGTATCGTCATGGGAAGCGGCGGAAACCACCGTTCTGCCCGGCGGCCGGGCGGCTGTCGGCTATGGCCGGCCGGATGCTGGCGCGGCAGACTAGTACATATGGTGAATTCTCTGGCGGAACCTGGGATACGTGCGCTGCTTGACCGGCTGTTCACCGCGGCCGAGGATGATGAGCAGGCAATTGCCCGGCTGATGGAACGTGAGCGGGCGGCGCCGGTGCCGCTGACGAGCCGGGAGCGCACCGAGCTGATGGAGGATGCCTACCTGCCGGTGGAGCCGCAGAGCGGCGAGCTGCTGTACTCGCTGGTGCGGGCGTGCCGGCCGGCCACGGTGGTGGAGTTCGGCACGTCGTTCGGGATCTCGACGATCTACCTGGCCGCCGCTGTGCGGGACAACGGCGCCGGGCAGGTGCTGGGGACCGAGCTGAGCGCCGTGAAGGCCAGGCAGGCGCGTGCCAACCTGGCGGAGGCCGGGCTCAGCGGCGTGGCGGAGATCGCCGAGGGCGATGCGCTGGACAGCCTGGCGGGGATTCCGGCGCCGGTCGGGTTCGTCCTGCTGGACGGCTGGAAGGATCTGTATCTTCCCGTGCTGCGCTTGCTGGAGCCTGCGATGGCGCCAGGGACGCTCATCTTCGCCGATGACACCGGCCGGTTCGCCGATCAGCTGGCTGGCTACCTGGCGTACGTGCGGGACCCGGCCAGCGGCTATGTGAGCACCTCGTTCCCGGTCGGCGACGGCGCCGAGCTCAGCTGCCGCGCCTGAGAACGGCGGGAACCGTCAGCCTGCCGGGCTGGCGATGGAGGCCCAGCGGCCCGGGCGCTGGACGACACTCAGGCCGGAAGCCAGGAAGCTTGCCGTGTACGAGGCGCCCTGCAACGACCGCCCGGGGCCCAGCGGGCGTCAATGCTCACAATGCCGGCGCACCGTTAAGCAGCGTCGTCCACGCGCTTAAGGAGCAGGGCGATCAAATTAAGCAGTCGGCTGAGCCATATCCGGACGGCAGTGCCAGCTGACGTGCAGTGCCAGCTGACGTCCAGTGCCAGGTGGCGCAGCCGTTCGAGGAAATCCGGCGGCGGTCGTTCCACGACTGCACAGGCGAGGGTTCACACCTCTTCCCTGCGCCTGATGCGGGCCGCGAGCTCGGTAGTTGCGGCCGCTGGCGGCAGCTGGAGCTCGCCCCGCAGGGTTGCCACGCAGGAGTGGTACTGGCGGAGGGCGAGCTGCGGCTGGCCCAGGCGGCTGTGGCAGCGCATCAGCAGGCGCTGGGTGTCCTCCCTGCAGTTGTCGCAGGCCAGCAGCTTCAGGCACACGTCGGCGCAGCCGCTGTAGTCGCCCGCGCCGAATCGGAGGCGGCCAAGCTGGTCGAGGCAGTCGAGATAGGCAAGCCGCAGGTGCTCCCGGTTGACATGCGCCCACTCCTCGTACGGGTCGTCGGCGAGGAACTCGCCTTGGTAGAGCCCGATCGCCGCCTCCAGGTCCGCCTGCGCCGCAGCCGGCTCATTACCGGTCAGGTGCTGGCGGGCGGACTTCAGCCGGTCCTCGAAGACCTCGACATCGACCCAGATGTCCAGGGCGGGCTCGATGAAATAGGTGCGGTCACCGTGAACCACGACCGCGCGGTCCCCGGCCGCCGGGCGCAGGGATTGCCGGAGCCCGTGGATCGCGACGTTGAGGCTGTTGCGCGCGGCATCGGGCGCGGCATCGGGCCAGAACACGTTCATCAGCCGCTCACGCCGCACCCTGGTGTGACGGTGGATGACGAGGTACTCGAACACCGCGCGGCCCCGCCCGGAGACCCACCGTCCGACCGGCCGCTCACCGAAGACCACCTGCAGCTCGCCGAGCAGGTGGACCGTGACGGCGTGCGGCGCCTCGATCCTGGGCGCGGCCAGGGTGACTCCGGCGATCAGCCCGGTGGGCCCGGATGCGGGTTCCGGTGCCCGCTCGGGCGCGAAAGCTGGCGGCTGGCCGGACGGATGCGGTGAACCCGGGTGACGGCTCGCCTGGCCGGGCTGGCGACGGCCTGGCCCTCGGTACCACCAGCGCCGCCGCGCGGACTGGCCGGCCGCGGCGTCCGGTGCCGG
>DATGVY010000642.1:0-1929 GCA_035299845.1 Streptosporangiaceae bacterium | reverse complement strand
TCCTGGCACCAGCCGCACAGCTCATCGCGCTGATCAAGCCAACCTTCGAGCTGCACGCCGCCGCACTCGCCGACCAGCCGCAGCAGGTCGCGGCAGCCGTGAATGCCGCAGCACGCGCGCTGGAAGACCACGGATGGCGGGTACTGGGCCAGCAACAATCGCCCATCCTGGGATCAAAGGGAGCGGTCGAAGTGCTTGTGCACGCTACGTCCGGGTAGCAGCGGGACGCCATCAGCAACTGGGAGCTGGACAGCACGCCAGCTAAAGCTGGGAGATCAGGCCAGCTAAATGTGACTGAGCGCTTGAGTTGGCGAGTTAGAAATCATGCTCCACTGCGTGGCGCTGCCGTGGGACACGAAAACTGGGTTCCCTCCCGCTGTCGGCGGGGTGCGGGTCGCGGGCGGCCGGGGTATTCCGCCGTGCTCGGGCAGCGGCGGGCGGGGCGGAAGGTGCATGGTTGTGGTGGCGTGCCGCCCGTCGTCGCCGTTTGCGCTTGGACCGTTCGAGGCCGTGAGTTACGACAGGGTGCGCGATAACGATCGCGGCACTGTCGTGACATGAAGCAGGCCGCGCGGCTTGGGTGATGTTGTGTCGCATTACCTGGGCCGCACGGCCTTGTCCAAGCGTATCTTCACCGGCCTCCAGCCGCGGCGCCTCGGCAAACTCGTCGCTGAGCTGGCTGGCACCTGGATGGCTTCTGAGGAGTCCCGGCTGCGTGAGCGCCGGGGTCACGAGCGTTTGCGTGCGCCTGGAGCAGGCCCGGACCACGAACTCGTGTTCGCCGACCGCGTCATCGTGACCCTGGTGACGCTGCGCTTTCAGCTCCCGCACGCGGCACTGGCAGAGCTCTACCGGGTGGACCGCTCCACGGTCACCCGCGCGATCCGCGAGGTCCGGCCGCTGCTGGCCGCCCGCGGGTTCGCTGTGCCCGGCCGCCCCGGCCTGCAGCTTCGCACCCTGGCGGACGTCTTCGCCTACGCCTCGGCCCAAGGCGTGGAGCTGCGGCTGGACGGCACCGAAGTCCAGGTCCGCCGCCCGCGGGCCAGCAAGCCGGGCCGCCGCGCGTTCGTCTCGGGCAAGAAGAAGATGAACACCAAGAAGGCCACTGTCGTCACTGACGGCGAGGGGCGCACGCTGTGGGCCGGGGCGTTCCGGCCCGGCCGCATGCACGACCAGACGGCTGTGCGAACCGAGGGCATCGCCGACCTGTTCGAGCAGTTTCCCGAGGTCAAGGCCAAGGTCGACGCCGGGTACCGGGGTCTGGCCAAGGAGTTTCCCGGCCAGGTCCAGGCCCCGCCGCTCAGGCCGAAGAAGGCCGCGACGCCGGAGGAAGCCGCCGCCTGGGACGCGGCGCGCCACCAGCAGTCATCGGAACGGATCTGCGTGGAGCACGCCAACGCCGAGCACAAGCAGTGGCGGACCCTCCAGCGGTTCCTCGGACGACGCGAAGACTTCGACGAGACCTACATGGCCGTTGCCGGCCTGGTCTCCGACCGCGCCGCCGAAAGGTGATCACCAATCAGACAGTCCGCCAGGCCAGCACGCCCCGACCTCAATCGCGCACCACGTCGTAACCTCAGCTGACTCCAGCGGGCGGCTGCGGACCGCTGGGACCGGCGCCATAAGTCACAACAAGGTTTCGGGACGCGCACCAGGGGTTACGATCCTGCTAATTTCGCGATAATTTGGCTCATACACAACTGAAATATCAGCTCCTCAGCTAGTTTTGCCGCGAATACCTGACAGCCGTGCCAGCCGGCTCGGTGGGCACCCGGCCCGGTCAGCACCCGGGTGACGGCCCGCCGAGGGAGTTTCAGGAGGGGGATACGCGCCTCAGATGACGGAGATCGATGCGCTCGCCGCAGACGGCGAGGCTGCCGGAAGGACCGCGCGCGCGGGTCGGCCGGCGACCGCGGCCGCCCGCGAGGC
>DATGVY010000641.1:0-7077 GCA_035299845.1 Streptosporangiaceae bacterium | reverse complement strand
CGGCGGGGTCGCCGGCGGGATCGTCAGCGGCTCGGTCGACGTCGGCCGGGGCCGGCCTGGCCGGTCCGTCGGCCGGGTCGCCGGATGAGTCGCCGGCCGGGTCGCCGACAGGGTCGTCGGCGGGGGCGCCAGGCCGGCCGGCGGCGTCGGCCGGGGCCGGCCTGGCCGGTCCGCCGGCCGGAGGCGGCCTGGCCGGCCCGCCGCCCAGCGCGGGCCTGGCCGCCCCGGTCACCAGGTACTCGATGGATCTTGTCGTGCCCCGGCGGCAGCGGCTGGAGTGCGCCCTGCTCAAGGGCGTGACCGCGTATTACGTGATGAGCCGGCCCGGGGTCGCTGCGGGGCAGGCGCGGGAACGCGAGCTGATCGCCGAGCTGGCGGCCGCCGTGCTGGCCGGGGCGCCGCAGACGCTTGAGCCGGCGCTGCGACCCGCGTATCAGGCGGCCGGATCCGGTCCGGCCAGGCTGCGTGTCGTCGTGGACCAGATTTCCTCGCTGACCGATACCTCGGCCATCGCCTGGCATGGCCGGCTGTGCCGGTGAGCCGCGGCCACGGGTTTCATGATCCCGGGGATTTCCTCAGTCACAGTGACTGAGGAAATCCCCGGGATCATGAAGACGGCAGCGCAGCGCGGTCCGCAAGCGACAGGCTGGCCGGTCCAGCCGCGCTGCTGGAGTACGGCGGCGACCTCGGCGGCCACCTCGCAAGGCCGCGTGGTGACGTCGGCCCAGCTATATCGAAGGGTGATGGTCCCCGACACGGCGCTCCAGTTGTCCCGGTGGATGTCTGCCCAGCGAGCGTCGGCCGGGTGTGCAACCCGCCCGTCGAGCTCCGCCGCGACGCCGAATTCCTGGTAGTGGTTGTCCAGATATTGCGATCTGCGGCCGCGCAGCTTCCGTGCCTGGCGTTCCGCCACGGGCAGCCCGTGCGCGCGCTCGACATTCCGCACGTAGCGGTATTCCAGGGCCGAATGAACGCCATCGCCAATCTCGGCCAGCACCCTCGACAGCTCGGCGCGCCATCGCATCTTGCCGCGGGCGTCCATCGCCTTCCTGAGCATGGCCCCGGTGGTCAGCCGGCGCCCGCAGGCGCCGCTGAGCCAGGAGACGGCCTCGTCGAGATTCCGGGCGAGCTGGGCCAGGTCGAGTGCGGTTTCCTCAATCCGGGTCCGAGGCGGAGTCCGCAATGGATGCCGGGCGGTGCCGATCCGTTCCGAACGATGGACAACGAGGCCCGGAACGCTCGGATGACGCTCACGGCCGGAAACCGTCACCTGGCGGCCGGCTGCGACTGTGACATGGATCGGGCCGGTCGCCCGGTCGGCGAGCCGGTCAAGCTCGGCCGCGGTGCGATGGCTCAGCGCAGCTCCTGGTCCGGCCCGCAGAACGGCCGCCCACAACATGCTTTCCCTGGCGGGCTCCCCGGTGAACGTGGCGTAGACCCCCCGGTACAGGGGCTGCCACCGCTGCCGGCGCAGCCGCGCATCCATGGTCCGCCCATCCAGGCCGGCTACCGGAGCCTGCCAGCGGGCAATCACTCCCTGCTGGAACTCCAGCAGCCGTAGGCAGCTGCCGGGCAGATCGGTAGGCATGCGGCCCAGGCTGGCGCCCGCCCCGCTGAACCGCGTGCATCGAAGGCCGCCAGTGGACAGGAGCGGTCACCCAGACCGAGTTGTGGACGAAGCAGCGCGAAATGTCGGCAGTGCAGGATACGGCCAGGCTGCCGAGGCTGCGCCGGGGTCGGCCGCCAACGGCCGGCTCATGCGGCCGGCTGGTCCAGGATTGCGGCGAGTACCCGGCCGGTGTCGGTGAGGTCAGGGAGCACGGCATGCGCGCCCGCGCTGGCCAGCTCAGCCACCGTGAAGCCGCCCGTCGCCACGCCGACCGCCCTGGCGCCGGTGACGAGCGCGGCCTCGATATCGTGCGGCGTGTCGCCAACCAGGACGGTCGCCTTGCCGCCGAAGTCCGTCCCGTAGGCCAGTGCCGCCCTGCGCCGGGCCGGGCCGACCAGCTCGGACCGGACCTCATGCAGGTCGCCGTAGGCGCCGATGTCCAGGTCGAGATGGCGGGTCAGGCCGAGCGGCCCGAGCTTGACTTCCGCGAGCGGGCGGATGTTGCCGGTCAGCAATGACTGGACGGCCGGCCATGCCCGCTGCCCGTCGGCGTCGCCCGCGCTCCCGGCGCCTTGCGCGCTCCCGGTGCCCGCCGCGCTCCCGGTGCCCGCCGCGTCCCCCGCGCGCCCAGTGCAGGCCGCGTTCCCCGCGCGCCCAGTGCAGGCCGCGTCCCCCGCGAGCGCGGCCAGCGCCGCGGCGGCACCAGGTAGCGCGATGCCGCGCTCCCTGAGCAGGCCGGTCAGTTCCGGCGCATGCGCCGCCATGACCGCCTGGAACGCGCCGACCTGGCGCCGGGGCTCAGGCACCCCGGCGAGGGTCAGTACCTCGAGTACGATAGCCCGGTCGGTCCGCCCGGACATCGGGCCGGGCATCGGCGGCTCTCCGCCGAACATCTCGGCGAACGCGATCCGGTAGAGCTGCATGCCGACTCCGCCGGCGTTGACGAGCGTGTAGTCGACATCCCAGAGGACCAGCAGGCGAGGCACGCGGTGACGCTATCAGCCGGGCAGGAGCCTGGCGGCACGCCCACTCGCCAGCCGCGCCCGGCAGGGTGATCCATTCGGCGAGCGTCGTCAGGCTCGGCTGCCGATGCCCGGATAGTCGACGACCAGGCCGTCGGTATCGAATACCACGTCGGCGGCAAAGGCGCCGCTCTCGAAGCGGATCACGCTGAGCCCGGCGGCCTCACGGCGCAGGAAGGCGTATCTCTGCTCGGAGGCCAGCACGGCCAGGTCAGGAACGCTCACCCAGGCCATCACGTAGTCCACGGGCTCGCCGCCGGTGAGCAGGCCGTGCCGGAGCACCGGCATCGTATTGGTCAGCGGGGAAAGGCCGAGGTCGCAGTCCAGTGCCTGCCGGAAGGTCGCCGGGTCACCGCCGGGCGGCGGCAGCAGCATGCCAGGATCACCCTCGGCGCTGGCCTCGACGGTCCACCCGCCATCCGGGTCCCGTGCCAACTCCAGCCTGCGTTGCCAGCCTGCGCCCCGGGCACGCACCGAGAGCCATTGCGTGATATAGCCGTCCCCGCAGTCCAGCTCATAGTCCAGCCGGTAGGGCAGGGGGTCGGCGCCTACCGCGACGCCGGTGGCGCAAAGTAATCCGCCGCCGACATCGGCGGCAGCGCCAACATCAGCGACGGCGAACTCGGCGCCGCGATCCTTGATCCAGGTGATCGCGCGCATGATGACGATCATACGGTCGGGGGGCAGGCAACGGCAGCCTCGCGAACGTGCTCAGCGCGGGACGCAATGACGGTGCCGGGGACTAGACTCGCCGCGACGACAGCGGGCAACTGCGGAGGGCGGACGTGGCAGGCCGGATCCGCGACGAGGACATTCAGCTGGTCCGCGAGCGCTCGGCCATTGACGAGGTTGCGGGGGAGTACCTGCAGCTCCGCAACGCCGGCGGCGGATCGCTCAAGGGACTGTGCCCGTTCCACGAGGAGAAGACGCCGTCGTTCAACGTCACCCCGGCGCGCGGGCTGTGGTACTGCTTCTCGTGCTCCGAGGGCGGCGACGTCATCAAGTTCGTCCAGAAGATCGACAGCCTCAATTTCGCCGAGGCGATTGAGCGCCTGGCGGCCAGGGCCGGCATCGAGCTGCGATACGAGCAGGGCGGCCACGTACCTGGCCAGGAGCAGAGCCAGCGCCGCAGGCTTCTTCAGGCACACCGCATGGCGGCCGATTTTTATTCTGAACGGGTGTCTGGCGCCGGTGCCGCCGCCGCCCGCGCTTTCCTGTCCGAGCGCGGATTCGAGCCGGCCGATGCGGCGCGGTTCGGCGTCGGCTACGCGCCGGCCGAGTGGGACGCGCTCACCCGGCACCTTCGCGGGCGCGGATTCACCGAGGCAGAGCTGCTCCTCGGCGGGCTGGCCAAGGAAGGCAGGCACGGGCCGATCGACCGGTTCCATGACCGCCTTGTCTGGCCGATCAGGGACCTGGGCGGTGACGTCATCGCCTTCGGCGCCCGCAAGCTGTCGGCGGACGACCAGGGCCCCAAGTACCTGAACACGCCAGAGACCATGCTGTTCAAGAAAAGCTCGGTGCTGTACGGGGCTGACCTGGCGAAGCGGGAGATCGCGAAGCGCCGCCAGGCCGTCATCGTGGAGGGCTACACCGACGTGATGGCCTGCCACCTGGCCGGGATCCCCACTGCCGTTGCCACCTCAGGCACCTCCTTCGGCGATGGCCACATCAAGATCTTGCGGCGGCTGCTCGTAGACGCCGACTGGAATCTTGGGGAAGTCATCTTCACCTTCGACGGCGACGCGGCCGGCCACCGTGCAGCCTTGCGTGCCTTCGACATGGAAGCACGGTTCGTTACACAGACATTCGTTGCGGTGCAGAAGGACGGCCTAGATCCGTGTGATCTAAGAGTCAAGCAGGGCGATGCGGCGGTGCGAGATCTGATCGCCTCCCGAGTTCCGTTGTATGAGTTCGCAATTCGTCGCGAGGTCGAACAATACGATCCAGATACGGGTGGACGCTATGACCCGAACACTGCTGACGGTCGTCTATCCGGGCTGGATGCAGCGGCTAGGCTCATCGCCCGAATCAAGGACGAAGGCAGCCGTAAGGTGTACGCCGTGCTGGTTGATCGTTGGCTCGGGCTGATGGACGAGAACCTTGTGCTTTCCCGGATCAACGAGCATATGCGGAAGGGCCGACGACAGGCCGGAGCCGCGAAGCGCGGCGACATGGTGCCTGCGCCGCGCAGGTCCCGTGGAGAAATTCCGGGCACATCAGAAGGCCATCCCGATGGGCGAGCAGGGCGGCAGGAGAACCGCTACAACCCCGCTGACCCGGTGACGAAGGTCGAGCGCGAGGCACTCAAGTTCGGTATTCAGCGCCCCGCGCTCTGCGGCCCGGCCTTTGACGCTCTCGGCGCGGCCTCCTTCAGCGTCCCTGTCCATGGGTCGGTGTTCGAGCTGATCGCGAGCTGCGGGGGCACGGCGGCGGCCGACGGCGGACGGGAGTGGGCAGAGCGGCTTCGCGCCGCCGCGCCCGATGACAGGGCGCGCGGCTTCGTGACGCAGCTTGCCGTGGAACCGCTGCTCGCGCCGCGGGCAGACGGGGAGGCTGACGCCCGGTACGCGGACGCCGTCCTGGCGCGGGTGGAGGAACTCGCCGTCAGCAGAGAGATCGCCGCGATCAAATCCCGGCTGCAGCGGCTGAGCCCGGTTGCCGAGCCAGTCGAGTACAACAAGATGTTCGGCGATCTTGTTGCCCTGGAGGGCCGTCACCGGGCGCTGATGGAGCGGGCGCCGGATTCGATGTGACAGCGCGGTGTACCCACTCGTGGCCGGAACGTTACTAGCCACAAGGTGACAAAATTAGCCCCCCATAATCACGGGTGCGTGACGCACACTGGTCTGCATGAGCCTTACGGTCCTGCCGCCACTGGACCAGGTGACCGATTTAGTGACTCAGGCACGGGAACGCGGGGCCGTCGCGATGACGGACATCACCGCTGCCTTCGAGGGCACCGACCTGCCCGCCGATGCCGTGGACTCCATCGCCCGGCTGCTGGCGGATGAGGGTGTCGAAGTTCTCGATGCGCCGCCCGACGAAGTGGAGGAGCGGCGGAGCGACCGGGCCGAGCTCGCCAGGCGAGCGGTGACCGGTGATCTTGTCCGGATCTACCTTCGCGAGATCGGCCGCGTGCCGCTGCTCACCGCGCATGACGAGGTCGAGCTGGCCAAGTCGATCGAGGCTGGCCTATTCGCCGAGGAAACGCTGCGGGGCGGCGGCCAGGGGCAAGGGCCGCTCGGCGCCGAGCTGGCGGAGCTGGCCATGCTCGTCGCTGACGGAGTGCGGGCCAAGCAGCGGCTCATCGAGGCGAACCTGCGGCTTGTTGTATCGATCGCCAAGCGGTACATCGGCCGCGGGCTGGTCTTCCTTGACCTGATCCAGGAGGGGAACCTCGGCCTGATCCGCGCGGTGGAGAAGTTCGACTACACCAAGGGGTACAAGTTCTCGACCTACGCCACCTGGTGGATCCGGCAGGCGATCACCCGGGCCATCGCCGACCAGGCCCGTACCATCCGGATACCGGTGCACATGGTGGAGACCATCAACAAGATGGCCCGCATCCAGCGCCAGCTGCACCAGGATCTTGGCCGGGAGGCCCTGCCGGAGGAGATTGCCAGGGAGATGGGCCTGCCGATGGAGCGCGTCGCCGAGATTCAGCGGATCGCGCAGGAGCCCATCTCACTGCAGTCGCCGATCGGCGAAGAGGACTCCGATCTCGGGGATTTCATCGAGGATGCCGATGCCGTCGTGCCGATCGAGGCGGCGGCCTTCATCATGCTCCAGGAACAGCTGGACCTCGTCCTTGACAACCTCACCGTGCGCGAGCAGCGGATCATCCAGCTCCGGTTCGGCCTGACCGACGGCCATCCCCGCACGCTGGAAGAGGTCGGCAGGGAGTTCGGCGTCACCCGCGAGCGGATCCGCCAGATTGAGTCCAAGACGCTGGCCAAGCTCCGGCATCCGAGCCGCGCCCAGATGCTCAGGGAGTACCTGGGCTGACTCAGATCTCCCGCGGGCGCGGAACATTCGTCGTCCCGGCTCGCGAGCGCCGGGCATAGCAACGCCCGCGGCCTGCCCCTGACCCCCGCTGGCCAAGGTGGTGGCTTCATCTGCGGGATCAGCTGATCGCCAGCCTGTTCGTGCGCTGATATGACAACACCCTCGTCAGCGATAAGCGCTGGCGAGGGCGTGCCCCGCGCCGGTGTGCGGTCGCCTCTCGGCGAGTGGCGCGACGCGGCTCCAGCCGAACGGTATTCCGCGAAGGCAGTAGTTGCGGCCCGGGGGACACAGCACACCGACAGTGATGGCGAACGCCTCGGGGCGGGGTGCTATTCCTGGCTGCCCGTGATGAAGGAGCGGCGGCCATGTGCCGTTGGGTAAGGTGCGGCCGCGCGCTGCCCCGGGTAAGCCAGTCCTGGCCAGGTGCCGTTTCGGCTA
>DATGVY010000640.1:0-2815 GCA_035299845.1 Streptosporangiaceae bacterium | reverse complement strand
GCGAGTCGGTCAGCGCGGCGACCGAGGTTCTCCCGGCGGCCGTAATCGTGCGCCAGATCGCCGACGGCGCCGAAACTCTACTGCGGGACCGCACGCGCGACCTCGGCGTTGCCTAAAAGGGAAACGTCCGCTCATCGGCATTCTCTGAACTAGAAAATGATCATGAGGTCTGTGCTGGTCGCGTGGCCCAGGACCAGCTGCACGTCGGTGAGCGGAAGACCCTGCCGTGCGGGTGTGCAGGCCCCAGAAGCTGTGGGCGCCGCGGCGGGCCAGTTCCATCAGGTCGGTGATCTCCCCGAAGCTGGCCTCGACCCGGTTACGCCACTCGGCGATGACCCTCTGAAGGATTGGCGGCATGCTGGCGCGCTGGTCCTTGGTGGGCGGGCCCAGCACCGCGGTGCGGCGGGCGGCCTGTTCCACGGCGAACGCCTTGCCGTTGAAGCCCTTGTCGCACAGCAGGTCACGTGGCGGTCGCCCGGCCTCCGGCAGGCCGGTGGCCACGTCGCGCTCGTTCACTGCGGCGGGCACGATGGCCCGGGCCCGGACGATCCGCGAGCCGAGGTCGGTCTTGATGGCCAGCCGGAAGCCGTAGAACCATTCTGCGTGCGCGGCGTCGCGGCCGAACCGGGCGTACAGGCCATTCGGGCCGGTCCACCCGTCGGGGCCGCGGACCCGGGAGGGGTGCTTGACCGGCAGCGCGGAGGTATCGATCTGCTGGCAGTCGTCCGCCGGCAGCAGATCAGCTAGCCAGCAGCGGAGCTGCCCGGACGCTCCCCGCAGCCAGCGGATCCGCCGGTTCGCCTCGCTTTGGTGCGGCAGGCGCGGGAACAGGTGCGCCCAGTCGCGGGCCACCTCGGCCAGGAACCCGGCCTCGCTGCGCCGGCCCAGTAGGTGGCGCACCACGGCGATGGTCAGCAGCTCGGCGTCGCTGCAGGCGGGCGCCGGGCCGGGCCTGGGCGGGATGCAGACGGCGCCAGCGGCGATCAGGTCATCGATCAGCACGCAGACGCAGGCGAACAGGTCCTCGGTTGGCAGCATGAGGGGTGCCTCTGCGGTCAGACGGTCTCCGGCACCCGCCTGTATGCCGCAGAGGCATCTTTATGATCAAGGCGGCACGCCGGCTCGTCGTTGCGTGACGGCCTGAGTGTCACCTCACAGCGGTGGATTGCTCTCCAGCTTGCGTCGTTCCCGCCCGCTGGGGTGACGGATGACCGCGCCTGCCGACCCGCCGGTGCCGCTGACGCGGACAAGCGGTGTGTTCGGGAGCCGGCCGGCAGTGGTCTTGTCCCTCAGGCCGCCGAGGCCGGGATCCAGGCCGCCGGTCTCCACGGCCCAGCCGTCGGGGATGACTATCGTGACACCGGCCATCTCGCCGTGCACTTCCACTTCCACTTCGGGCAGGCGGCAGCCGGTCCGGGTGAAGTCAAGCCTGACGCCACCGAGGCCGCCGTGTGCGACCACTCGCGCGGGTACCTGCCACCGCCCGGCACGCGACGCGCCGTGAATGCCTCCCTTGAGGACCAGCGGAACTCCCCGATCTGGTGGAAACGCGGGCGGCAAGTCGGCGGTGAGGGGAGCCAGATCGGCGTGGGTCGCGGCGCTCAGCGCCTGTCCCAGCCTGATGTCCAGCTCGGCGAGATTGATGCGGCCCTCAGCCGCCGCATCCCGCAGTCGTTCCACCACAGCGTCGCGCTCGGAATCGGAAGCGCGCAGCCCGCCCGGCGGGCCGGGTTCCGGGAGCTCAGCGCTCATATGGCCGATGATACGGACAAGGCGTCGCCCTGGCCGTGCGCCCGCCAGTCCCCGGCATCCACGACAACCGGCGGGCGGAACCTCCCGTCAGATGTGCGGGCATAAAGTTGGCTCTCTTGCTGAGGAGCCTCGCGCTCACCTCTGTGGTTATGCCTTGCATGCGGGGATCAACCCACATAACGCGCCTCAGGTGTCGCTGATCACGCTCGGCGCCGGTCACATCTTCGGCTTCTGAGGTGTCTCCCCGGTGACCGCATGAACCCGGGTGAGAGGAACACGCGATGCGAGTCTTCGCTGCCGGAGCAAGCGGCGCTCTCGGGAGTCGTCTCGTCCCGCAGTTGACCGGCGCCGGGCACGAGGTGATCGGCACCCGCAACTCGCCGGCGAGTGCGCAGCTGCTGCGGGAGCTCGGCGCCGAGCCGGTCAGGCTCGACCTGCTCGACGCGCGCGCCGTGCGCACGGCGGTGCCCGGCAGCAAGCCGGCCGCGATCGTGCATCAGGCAACGGCGCTGGCGGACATCAAGTTCGGCCGGAGCCTGGACAAGACCTTCGCCACCACCAGCCGGCTGCGCACCGAGGGAACCGACGCGCTGCTGGCCGCGTCCCGGGAGGCGGGCGTGCGCCGGTTCGTGGCGCAGAGCTTCGCGCCCTACCGGTACGCGCGGCAGGGCGGGCCGGTCAAGACCGAGGCCGATCCTGTCGAGCAGACTCCGCCGCCGGACACCGGCCAGACCTACGCCGCGATCACCTACCTGGAGAAGGCGACCACCGGCTTCGGCGGCATCGCACTGCGCTACGGCGGGTTCTACGGCGCCGCCAGCCACGCGCTGATCGAGCCCGTCCGCAAGCGGCAGTTCCCGGTCGCCGGCGACGGCGGCGGGATCTTCTCCTGGCTGCACCTCGACGACGGTGCCGCAGCGACCGTGGCCGCCCTCGAGCACTCCGGGCCGGCGATCTGCAACATCGTCGACGACGAACCCGCCCCGGTGCGCGACTGGCTCCCGGTGCTCGCCAACGCGCTGGGCGCCAAGCCACCGCGCCACGTGCCGGCCTGGCTGGCGCG
>DATGVY010000639.1:0-9170 GCA_035299845.1 Streptosporangiaceae bacterium | reverse complement strand
AACCGGAAGATGTTGTCGATGAACAGCAGCACGTCCTGCTCCTGTACATCGCGGAAGTACTCCGCCATGGTCAGCGCGGCCAGGCCAACTCGCAGCCTGGTGCCCGGCGGCTCGTCCATCTGGCCGAAGACCAGGGCGGTGTCCTTGATGACATCCGACTCCGTCATCTCGATGAACAGGTCGTTGCCCTCGCGAGTGCGCTCCCCCACTCCGGCGAAGACGGACACCCCGGCCGTCTTCGCGACCCGGGTGATCATCTCCTGGATAAGGACGGTCTTCCCCACGCCGGCGCCGCCGAACAGGCCGATCTTGCCGCCCTTGACGTAGGGGGTGAGCAGGTCAAGCACCTTGATCCCGGTCTCCAGGATCTCGGTCCGCGCCTCCAGCTGGTCGAAGGGCGGCGGGTCCCGGTGGATCCCCCATCGCTCGGTGATCTTCAGCGACGAAGTGGGCACGTCGAGAGTCTCGCCGAGGACGTTGAAGACATGGCCCTTGGTGACATCGCCGACCGGCACCGAGATCGAGCTGCCCGTGTCGGCCACCGCCGCGCCCCGGACCAGGCCGTCGGTCGGCTGCATTGAGATGGTGCGGATGACGTTGTCGCCGATGTCCTGCGCGACTTCCAGGGTCAGCGTCCTGACCTCGTCGTCCAGCGTGACGTCCACATGCAGGGCGTTGTAGATGCCGGGAATCTCCGCGGCCGGAAACTCCACGTCAACGACTGGGCCGATGACCCGCACGACGCGGCCGGTGCCAGCTTTGGTGGCATCCCCGCCTTCAGCGGCGGGGTTCTCTACGGTTGCGGTCATGTTGATGCTCACTTACTCCCTGCGATCGTCTCAGCCAGCGCGTTGGCGCCCCCGACGATCTCGCTGATTTCCTGGGTGATCTCTGCCTGGCGTGCCTTGTTCGCCTCGAGGGTGAGCTGCTCAAGCAAGTCGTTGGCGTTGTCCGTCGCGGATTTCATCGCGCGCCGCCTGGCCGCGATCTCGGCGGCCGCGGACTCGAGCAGGGCGTGGAAGATCCGGCTCTCCACATACCACGGCAGCAGGGCATTCAGCACGACCTCGGGCGACGGCTCGAATTCGTAGACCGGCACCGGTCCCTCGGGCAGCTCCGTGGTCTCCTCGATCTGCAGCGGCAGCAGCCGCCGGATGACCGGCTGCTGGGTCAGCATGGAGACGAACTCTGTGTAGACGACGTGAATCTCGTCCACGCCGCCGTCGTCAGCCGGCCGGGCGAAGGCATCGAGCAGCGTCGCGGTGATCTCGCTGGCGTTCCGCTGCGCCGGGACCTCGGAGAAACCGCTCCACTCGCCTGCCATCTCCCGCTGGCGGAACCGGTGCCAGCTGATGCCCTTGCGCCCGGCAACGTAGGGCACGGCCTCGATGCCGCGGCCCTCAAGCAGGGCGCGCAGCCCCTGCGCCTCGCGCAGCACGCTGGCGTTGAAGCCGCCGCAGAAGCCTCGGTCGCTGGTCAGGATCAGGACCGCCGCACGGGACGGGTTGGCCGGCTCGCTGGTCAGCGGGTGGTCGACTTGCGCGGAACGGCTCACCACGGCCTCGACGGCCTGGGTGAGCTCGCGTGCGTAGGGCCTAGCGTCGCGGAGGCGCTGCTGGGCCCGGACAACCCGCGACGATGCGATCAGCTCCTGGGCGCGCGTGATCTTGGCGGTGGACTGGACCGTGCGGATCCGCCGCCTGACTGCGCGAAGCTGAGCTCCCATGCCGTGCCTTCCGCCCTACTTCTTCTTCTCGGCCGGGGGAACGCGCCTGGCTACCTTTTCCTGGCCGACTTCGCTCTCATCGATAGCCTCCGCCGGATCATCGGGTACCACCAGCATGTCCCCGCTGCTCGTCTCGAATCCGCGGCGGAATTCCTCGATTGCGTCCTTGAGCGCGGTGACGGTGTCATCGGACAGCTCGCCGGTCTCCCTGATCGCGTCCAGGATCCCGGGCTTGTCCCGGCGGAGCCGATCGAGGAAGTCGCTCTCGAAGCGGCGGATGTCCTCCAGCGGCACGTCGTCGAGCAGACCGGAGGTGCCGGCCCAGACGGTGACCACCTGCTGCTCCACCGCCATCGGGCTGTACTGCGGCTGCTTGAGCAGCTCGACCAGCCGCCCGCCCCGGTCCAGCTGCGCCCGGGACACCGCGTCGAGGTCCGAGGCGAACGAGGCAAACGCCTCTAGGTCGCGGTATTGCGAAAGGGCTAGCTTCAGGCCGCCGGCCACCTTCTTCATCGCCTTGATCTGGGCGTCGCCGCCGACCCTGGACACCGACTGACCGACGTTGATGGCCGGCCGGACGCCGGAGTTGAACAGGTCCGTCTCCAGGAAGATCTGCCCGTCGGTGATCGAGATGACGTTCGTCGGGATGTAGGCCGATATGTCGTTCGCCTTGGTCTCCACGATCGGCAGCCCGGTGAGCGAGCCGCCGCCGAGGTCATCGGAGAGCTTCGCGCAGCGTTCCAGCAGCCGCGAGTGCAGGTAGAAAACGTCGCCCGGATAAGCCTCGCGGCCCGGCGGGCGGCGCAGCAGCAGCGAGACGGCGCGGTACGCCTCGGCCTGCTTGGTCAGGTCGTCAAAGATGATCAGCACGTGCTGGCCGGCGTACATCCAGTGCTGGCCGATCGCCGAGCCGGCGTACGGGGCAATGTACTTGAAGCCGGCCGGGTCCGACGCCGGGGCGGCCACGATCGTCGTGTACTCCATCGCGCCCGCTTCCTCGAGGGACTGGCGGATCTGCGCGATGGTCGAGCCCTTCTGGCCGATGGCGACATAGACGCACTTGACCTGCCTGGCCGGGTCGCCGGACTCCCAGTTGCCCTTCTGGTTGATGATCGTGTCGATGGCGATGGCCGTCTTGCCGGTCTGCCGGTCGCCGATGATCAGCTCGCGCTGGCCGCGGCCGATCGGGGTCATGGCGTCGATTGCCTTGATCCCGGTCTGCAGCGGCTCTTTGACCTTCTGGCGTTGCACCACGGACGGCGCCTGCACCTCAAGGGGGCGCAGCTCGGTGTCCCCGATCGGGCCCTTGCCGTCCAGCGGCTCGCCCAGCGGGCCGACGACGCGGCCGAGGAAACTGTCGCCGACGGGGACGGACAGCACCTCGCCGGTGCGGCGGACCTTCTGCCCCTCGTCAATCTTGCTGAAGTCGCCGAGGATCACGACGCCGATCTCGCGTACGTCAAGGTTCAGCGCAAGGCCCCGAGTGCCGTCCTCGAACTCAAGCAGCTCGTTGGCCATGGCCGAGGGCAGGCCCTCAACCCGGGCGATGCCGTCGCCGCATTCCGCAACGGTGCCGACCTCCTCGATGGAGGCCTCCTCCGGCTGGTAAGCCCGGACAAATTCGGCCAGCGCGTCCCGGATTTCCTCGGGCCGGATTGTCAGCTCCGCCATTGTCCTCGTATCTCTCTCGTCTCGATCATTCGTCAGCGTTCCCCAAGGGCGGCGCGTGCGCGCTCAGGCGGCTAGCCTGCGCCGGAGCGCTGCCAGCCGGGTCGCCAGGCTTCCGTCAATGAGCTCGTCGGCTATCCGGACGGACATCCCGCCGATGACCTCCGGGTCGAGCACGACATTGAGGTGCACATCATGGCCGTAGGCGGCGGCAAGCGCCGCGGCCAGCCTGCCGCGTTGCTCCTCGCTGAGCTCGGCCGCCACGTGCACCTCGGCGACCAGCCGCTCGCGCCGCTGCGCCGCCAGGCCCGCGTACTCGCCCAGGCTCCTATCCAGGCTACGTCCCCGGGGATGGAATGCGGCCTCAGTGATCAGGCGCAGCGCCGACGGCGTGACCTGGCCGGCCAGCAGGGCGTCCAGCAGCTGCTGCTTGCGCTCCGGATCGACAAAGGGGCTGGAAAGCGCAACCCGCAGGTCGGGCTCGGCATCGACGATCCGGCCGAACCTGAAGAGCTCGTCCTCAAGCTCATCCAGCGTTCCCTCGGCATCCGCGCCCTCGACGATCGCCAGCACGGCGAGCTGCTCGGCTGCGTCGGCCAGGTCCCTGGGAGCCGACCAGTGGCTCCGGGCGAGGCCCGTCACCACCTCCAGCGTCGCGGCCGAGACCTTCCCGCGGAGCACTGTCTCGGCCAGCGCCGCTTTCGCATCCGCCGGGCGCGATGGGTCGGACAGCATGCGGCAGAACCGGGGCTCCCTGTCGAGCACCCCGGCCACGCCGAAGAGCTCATCGCCGAGCTGGCCCGCGTGCTCGCCGACATCGGAAGCCCATAGCCGCTCCCTGGCCTCGGCAAGTGATGCCCTGCTCGCGCCCCTCATGACGTGGCCCTGGCTCCAGCTGAGCTCCCGGAGCGCTCCTCCAGCTGCGCAAGGAACCGGTCGACGGTCCGGCGCTGCCGGGCCTCCTCTTCCAGGGACTCGCCAACGATCCGGCTGGCCAGCTCCACGGCGAGCGCCCCGACCTCAGCCCGCAGCGCGGTGATCGCCTGCTGCCGGTCGGCATCGAGCTGGGCGTGCGCCGCGGCCACGATGCGCTGCCGCTCCGCCTCCCCTTCGGCCCGCAGCTCGGCCTTGATCTGGGCGCCCTGCTCCTTGGCCTCTTCGCGGAGCCTCGAAGCCTCATGCCTGGCGTCGGCAAGCTGAGCCCGGTACTGCTCAAGCATCCGGTTCGCCTCGGCCTGGGCCTCCTCGGCCCGGCGCAGCCCGCCCTCGATCTTGTCGGTGCGCTCCTCCAGGGTCGTGGAGATCCGCGGCATCAGGACCTTGGCGAGCGCGCCGAAGACGACGAAGAACGAAATCGCACCGATGATCAGCTCGGTCAGGTCGGGTCTCAGGGGGTTCTGCTGCGCCTGCGCCAGGTACATCATGGCGGCTACCTCTCCGGCCTGGGCCTCACTTGATGAAGAACGGGACCGCGATGCCGATCAGCGCGAGAGCCTCGGTCAGCGCGAATCCGATCCACATATACGTGGTGATCAGGCCCGCCGCCTCGGGCTGGCGGGCCATCCCCTCAATAGCATGGCCGAAGACTAGGCCGATGCCGATACCCGGGCCGATCGCGGCCAGGCCGTAGACGAGCGCGCCAAGATTCTGGATATGAAGGGTGGTTGTGCCCGCCGCTAGGACGATGGCCAGTGGATGCATGTGTCGGTTCCTTGCTTTCCGGTCGGCGGCTCGTCCCGCCGGGGCTCTGGTTGAGTCGGTTCAGGGGTCGAGTCGGTTCAGTGCGATGACTCCATCGCGTCCGCGAAATAGAAGGCGGTCAGCGTGGTGAAGATGAATGCCTGCAGCGCCTGGATCAGCACCTCAAGGCCGGTCAGGATGATCGTCATGACGAACGAGGTCGCCGCGAAGAGCAGGCCGATCGAAGCGCTGAACAGGTACCAGGAGGCCAGCGCGAACACCAGCAGCAGCAGGTGGCCAGCCAGCATGTTGGCGAACAGCCGGATCGTGAGCGTGAATGGCCGCACAATGATGTTCGAGAGCAGCTCGATCGGGCTCAGCAGCGGCAAGATCCACCACGGCGCGCCCGCCGGGACCGCCATGTTCTTGAAATAGCCGATCGGCCCCTGGCTCCTAATGCCCAGCGTGATGTAGGTGACCCAGACCATCAAGGTCAGTCCCATGGGGAACGCGATCTTAGACGTCGCGGGGAACTCCACCAGCGGGATGATCCCCATGATGTTCATGATCCAGACGAAGAAGAACAGCGAGACGAGGAACGGCAGGAAGCGGTCGCCCTTCTTGCCGAGCTGCGGTCGCAGTATCTGGTCCCTGACGAACAGCACGCCGATCTCGGCGAGATTCTGCGCGCCGCGAGGGACGATCTTCGGCTTGGAGAAAGCGAACCCGAAGAACGCCACGACGATGCCGGCGCAAACCAGCGCGAGCAGCATCGGCTTGGTGAAGTGGAAGCCTCCGATAGAGAAGATCGGCTTGAAGAAGAACGCGTCGATCGACGGCGCGGGGTAGCCGCACCCGCTGAAGATGTGGCATCCGCCGGCCGTCGTGATCGCCCCGATGTTACTCACGGTGTGCTCCTCCGGCTGATCGCCCGGTGGCAGTCTGGTGGCCCGCCTCGACATTTGGACGCCCCGGATGCCCGGGCCGGGCCAGTGCGGATGGTCTGCGGCAGCGCGATCAGGGCCGTGCGTACCGGAAGATGACCAGCGCAAGAGCCAAGCCAAGGCCGAACAGCATGCCGATAGGGAACAGCACCGCGATCCCGGTCCACCGCCCGATCAGCCAGCCGACCCCACCGTAGAAGATCATCCCCCCGATCAGGTAGCTGGAGACCGCCCAGCCGGCACTCGCCTTGGGCGCGCCTGGCGGATCGTTCTTGTCCTTCGGGCCTGTGCCGTTGCTGCTCATGACCGGCCGGCCGCGGCCAGGAGCCGGCAGCCGCGGCGTTGCGCGTGGGCCGCGATACGCCCAGGTCCTGAGTGTGCCCCACGGGTCACTGTTCTCCGTCCGGCTCGACGTACGGGATCTTGAGCCGGAGCGACCAGGTGACCTGCGATGCGCTCCAGGCCAGGATGCAGACGATCGCGGTCAGTCCGAAGAGCCTGGGGTTGAAGGCCGTCGAATTGCTGAACCGGGCGACGAACAGGAGCAGCACCAGGATCTTCGCTATGTAGGTGGCCATCGCCGTTATCATCATGGCCTGCGGGCTTACCTTCGCCGCCCGCCCCACCGCGAGGACGCTGATGGCGAAAAAGGCGGCCACGATGGCGGTGCCCAGCAGTGCCCCGAGCGCTCCCTTACCGCCCCCGATGGCAGTGCTCAGCGCGACCATGACCACCGCCACGGCAGCCGTCACGGCAGCTGACCTGCGGAGGATCCGGGCATAGTTCGCTAGCATCTAGAGGACTCCGGGGGACTCGACGGAGAATTTGCTGACCTGCGGAGATGACCAGCCGACTACCTCAGCACCCAGGTGCCGCCTGCCGACCGCGCCGCGACCGCGCCGCGGCTCCGCGGCCAGGTGAGCGAAAGGTATCACGTGTTACTCACTCATCTTCCAGGCGGGTGCTCGTGAAAGATATCACAAGCTCCCTGACGATGGACCCAGCGGGTCACCTACTGTGACGAACGTGAGCATCGCCGGCAAACGGTGGCGAATGCGCGCGCATCTCCGGCCACGCCGGGGCCGCGGCGCGGCGAAAACAGGTCACCCCGGCCGGGCCGGAACTCCCGGGCCGGGCATGGATTCGCCCGCCGCCGGCCGCCGGCGCGGCGAAAACAGGTCACCCCGGCCGGGCCGGAACCCCTGGGCCGCGCCGGGGCCGCGGCGCGCGTGCCGCGGCGCGGCGAAAACAGGTCAGCGGCTGGGCCGGGATTCCCGGGCCGGGCATGGATTCACCGGCCACCGGCCGCCGACGCGGCTCGCCGACCGCGGCGCGGCGAAAACAGGTCAGCCCGGCCGGGCCGGGACTCCCGGGCCGGGCATGGAATCGCCGGCCACCGGCCGCCGGCGCGGCTCGCCGACCGCCGGGCGCTCGCGCGGCTCGCCGGCCACCGGGCGCGGGCTGGCGTGCTGAGCTCGCGGCCCCGGCCTGCGGCTCCGGTCCCACCACCGGAGCCTGGGCATCGACATCAGCAGCAGCATGAGCACGGCACCCACGGTCGCCACGGCCAGCACGAACAGCTGTGTCTTCGCGATCGACAGCCAGACCACCGTGCCGGAGAACAACGTCGCCCACAGATACATGATCAGCACGCTGGAGCGATGGGAGTGGCCGATCTCAAGCAGCCGGTGATGCAGGTGCTTGCGATCCGGCGCGAACAGCGATTTGCCCGCCCTGGTCCGGCGGACGACAGCGAGCAGCAGGTCCGCATAGGGGATGACCAGGATCGCGGCCGGCAGGATCAGCGGCAGGATCTCCGGGAACCGGTTCGGGGTGCCGATCCGGTAGGCCGCCGGGGTGGTCAGGGTCGAGGGGTCAAGGGAGGCGATGCTCGAGATCGGCGCGTAGGCGAGCAGCAGGCCGAGCAGCATGGCCCCGGTATCGCCCATGAAGATCCGGGCCGGGTAGAAGTTATGCGGCACGAACCCGATGCAGATGCCGGCCAGCACCGCCGACGCCAGCGCCGGGCCGGTTTGCTCGTCCAGCCCCAGCCTCTTGGTCAGCGTGTAGTAGTAAAGGAAGAAGGCCGCCGCGCCGATCCCGACGATGCCGGCGGCGAGGCCGTCCAGCCCGTCGATGAAGTTGACCGCGTTGATGGTGGCCACCACGACGAGGATGGTCAGCGCCGTCGCCTGGTCCTGGGTCAGGACGAGCGTCGCGCCGCCCGGCTCCGGCAGCCAGTTCAGCAGTGCGCCGCTCCACACCAGGACGGCGCCCGCGGCCACCTGGCCGGCCAGCTTGCTCGCCGGGTTCAGGCCCCAGCGGTCGTCAACGAAGCCCACCGCGACGATGAGCCCGCCGGCCAGCAGCAGGCCAGCCGTCATCCGGCTGCCGGCGAACACGTCACGCAGGGGCTTGATCTGTGCGGCGACCAGCAAGCCGGCTGCCAGGCCGCCGTACATGGCGAACCCGCCGAGCAGCGGAATCGGCTCTACGTGCACATCCCGGTCGCGGCCGGCGTGCATGGCGCCGACCGCCATCGCCCCGCGGCGCACGAGCGGGGTCAGCAGGTAGGTGACGGCGGCCGCGACCAGCACCGTGAGCATGTACTCGCGCACGGCTGTTCACCAGGTCCGGACGGATGTGACGAGCATTACGGCAACTCTAGAGCACGTGGCGGGGCGCCGGGCCCGCCGCGGCCGGTCACGAATAGGGCGCCGCGTCCTCATCCGCGCTGACGTTGGCGACCTCGCGCAGCCGCTCCACCGGGACCACGCCCTTGCGCAGCAGCCGTGGCAGCCCGCCGGTCAGGTCGACGATCGTCGAGGACGCCGGGCCCGCGCACTCGCCGCCGTCCAGGTAGACCGCCACCGCGTCGCCAAACTGCTCCTCCGCGTCCGCCGCCGTCGTGGCAGGCAGCGAGCCAGTGCGGTTGGCGCTGCTGACCGCGAGCGGCCCAGTCTCCTTCAGCAGTTCGAGCGCGACCGGATGCAGCGGCATCCGGACGGCCACGGTGCCACGGGTGTCACCGAGGTCCCACTGCAGGGTCGGGGCCGCCGGGCAGACCAGGGTCAGGCCACCTGGCCAGAACTCGTCGATGAGGTCCTTGCCGTACGGCCCGAGATCGTCGATGAGGGCAATGGCAGCACGGA
>DATGVY010000638.1:0-11531 GCA_035299845.1 Streptosporangiaceae bacterium | reverse complement strand
CCCGATCTGGCGCTGCCGAAGTTCCCCGGAGAGAAATGCCACCGCGATGGGCACCTCGACAGATGACACCGCGACGAGCAGCGCAGCTATTTCCTCGATCTTGGCACGTCTCGACGGCACGCCAGCCACCGCTGCTGACGTGCGCACAAGCTCATTCAGGAGCACACAGGCATTGTGCCGGATGCGCACACGCACAGGACGGGCGGCGGGGGAATGAGTAACTGATGTGAATCAATTATCCCAGACCGCTTGACCGTTATATCTACCACGGGGTAACTTCCACCCGATTGCGTCGGCGAGTTTTAGTCCGCCGTCGCACTCCACGCCGTCGACGAGGCTGTCCGTTCCTCCTGCGCGGCGGTCCGCATCAGAGCTGACAGGAGCCGCCGTGGCCTCGTCCAGGACCACCCGTGATCTGTCCGCACGCGGCAGGCGCGGCAGGACGCGCTGGCGCCGGTTCGCCATAGCGGTGGTGCCGTCCCTGGCCGCGGTGGCGGCTATTGTCGTGCTGACCGCCGAAGGGGCGATCGCTGCGTCGTTCTCGATCTCGGGCACGCAGTTCGAGGTGTCAGCGGACTCTCTCAACGGGACGGGTTTCCAGCAGTTCGCGACCATCGACGCCACCGTGAACAACAAGCCCATCCCGGTTGCCGAGTCGGAGATCAGCAGCGCGAAGCTCACCAATCTCTGCCAGAGCGTGATAGCGGCCTTCCCGTTCGGACTCGGCGACTACACCCTGAAGATCAGGGCGGGTAACAACGGCACGCCGGCCAGCGCTGACAGCCTGATCATCGACGCCAACCAGCTATCGGGCAGCACGGCCACCTTCACCAACATCAACATCGGCCAGGACGCCAGCACCCTCAATCAGGTGAGCGGCGTGCCAGTGGGACAGGCTGGCACGTTCGGCCAGCAGGCGGACTCGGTCAGCATCACGGACCTGCAGCAGACCGCATACTCGACGTCAGCTGGAACATTCACGCTGCCTGGGTTCAGCCTGAGCCTGTCGGCCGGCGACTCTCCCTGCTTCTGAGCGGCATGCCCGAACCTCACGACCCTGTGGACTCCGCCGGAGAAACTCCGGCGGAGTCCACGCTTCATGGCGATGAAGTAGCCCACGGCCAGGACGCCGCTCCTGCCGGGGCTGCCGTCCCGCGCAGGTCGACGCGGCTCGCCTGGCGCGGCTGGCGGCGCAGCCGGCCGTTCTGGGGCGGGCTGCTGCTCCTCATCGCAGGCACCGAACTGCTGCTCATCCCGCTCCCGCTCGACTCCCTCGGGCTGATCCTGCATATCGGGATCGGGGGCGTGCTCGGCATCCTGATCGGCAGCGTGCTGGTCTTGTGCGGCCTGCTGCTGTGGTTCCATCCGGTGCAGCGGACGTTCTATTCGATCGTCGCTATCCTGCTGGCGATCGCCGCCCTGATTGCCTCCAACCTCGGCGGCTTCTTCGTCGGCACCTTGCTGGGCGTATTCGGCGGATCGCTGGGATTCGCCTGGGTGCCGGATCAGATGCCCGAACGAGGCCCGCGCCGTAGTCCGCCGCCGCCCGATCCGGTGTCAGAGGGGCTCGCCCTCATACTCGGGGACGCTGAGCCCAGGCCCGGCAGGCAGCCGCAGACCGGCACCGACCCCGAGGGTGCCTGGCCTGGCGGCGAGGAGAGCTGGCGGGGTGAGGACGAGACCTGGCCCGCCGGCGCGCTCAACGGGCCGGGGGGTGCGGCGGGCGGGCACCCGGCCGGGGAGCATGCGCCCCGCGGGGACGCAACTGGCGGCGCTCGGCCGGCCGAGCGGAAAGCGGCGGGTGGCGGCAATGGGCCGGCCGAGCGGAACGCGCTGGGCGGCGGAGCGGGTGGCGGCGGAGCGGGCGGCGGCGGAGCGGGCGGCGGCGGAGCGGGTGACGGCGGAGCGGGTGACGGCGGAGCGGGTGACGGCAATGTGCCGCCCGAGGGGAACGCGCGCGGAGACGGTAGCGAGCCTGCCGAGGAAAACGCGCGCGGAGACGGTAGCGAGCCGGCCGAGGAAAACGCGCCGGATGGCGGTGACGGGCGGGGAAGCCCGGGTAGGGCTGGCGGCACTCTGCTGGCTATCCCGGTCGTGCCCGTCGCGTTCGCGATGCTACTCGGGCTGATCCACGGCGCGCCCGCAACCGGGCGCGACGGGGTACCCGGTGCCCGGCCCGAGCCCAGGCCGGCCGTCACGGTCAGCCAGTTTCCTTCGCCAAGCCCGACGCCGTCAGCGAGCCCGACTTCCTCGCCAAGCCCCACTTCCTCGCCAAGCCCGACACCGTCGACAAGCCCTGGGCCGAGTCCTGGGCCCCCCGCCCCCCGCCCGCTTCCGGTGCCGAACAAGAGGACATCGCCGCATAAGCGTCATGCGGCGGCCGCGGCAGCGCCGCCAGTCACGGTATCCGCCGCGCCAGCCACCCTCACGGCCGGCTCGGCGCTGTTCTCCGGGCTGTCCTTCGATGGCGTGGCCAGCGTGCGGACGGCGAATGGCCAGGTGCAGATGCTGGAATTCAGCATGAGCTCGCTCTTCCTGTCAGGCGGCACCCAGCTCGCTGTCACGCAGGACGGGCGCACCATCCTCACCAGTACCTCCACGCTTGACCTCAGCGGGAACGTGACGCTCTACACGACGCAGATCTCCGGTGACCTGCTGGGCGTGCCGGTGACCTTTACCCCGGCGAGCCCGCCGCCCGTCGTCCTGCCGGTGATGAGATTCACGAACGTGGTCACGGAGCAGCCGTTCACGTCGGCGGACTCGGCACAGCACACGGACCTGGTGATCACGCAGAACTGAGCGGGCAGGACCGCCCGGGACGGCCGGTCCTGCCCGTCGCGCCGTGCGCTGTCAGCCGGTGCGAACCTGCCCGTCGCGCCGTGCGCTGTCAGCCGGTGCGAACCTGCCCGTCGTGCCGTGCGCTGTCAGCCGGTGCGAACCTGCCCGTTGACATCGACCTTGGCGGCGTCCGCGGCGGGCGGGCCGGCCTGGTCGCTGGCGCCTGACGTCGCCTCCTCGGCCGTCGTGCCCGCCCCGTTGATGCCGGGCAGCCGAACTCGCTTGCGCAGCAGCCCGAGCACGGCGAGGGCGCTGGCCGCCGCGGTGAACAGCGTGATCCTGCGGGCCCGCCGCGAGCGGCGCCGGGGCTCCGGTGCCGGGTCCAGCCGGCGTGCGGCCTTGGCCAGCATGTCCGAGACCTGCGGCGCGACCTTCTCCTGTACTGCCTTGCCGGTCCGGTCGACGCGGGGCGCAGCCCAGGCGCGCGCGCGCCGCACCCGCGGCCTGGCCCGGGCGGCGACTTCATCAGCGCCCTGCCTGACCGCCGCTCCAGCGGACTTCGCCAGCGGTGCGGCCTGCGACGCCTTCATGCGCGCGGTTGCCCTGGCACTGCGCGCCCTGGCCCTGGCGGTGGCCGCGGGGCCGTTCTTCTTTCTCAGTAGTGACATGGCTACCTTCTCCGAGAGTATTTCCGCCTGTCACACTTCCCCGGACTGGCGCAGTCAATCATCCGGCCCGGTCTCACCCCAGCGGTCCGGACGTGGGAGAACCCGCGACGACCGGCCATGGCGGCGTAGTGGCCGCCGCACTAGTCTGGCCGTGCGAGGATTCTTTTCATGACGAACATGCTCACTGCAACGCTGCGGACGAACCAGGGAACGGTTGTCGTCCGCCTCTTCCCCGATCATGCGCCGAAGACCGTCCGGAACTTCGTCGATCTCGCCGAGGGGTCCCGCGAATGGACTGATCCGCGCACCCGGCAGGCAGGCGGGAAGCTCTACAACGGGACGATCTTCCACCGGGTGATCCCGGATTTCATGATCCAGGGCGGGGACCCGCTCGGCACGGGAACTGGCGGCCCTGGCTACAAGTTCGCCGACGAGTTCCACCCTGATCTCGCGTTCGACCGTCCGTACCTGCTCGCGATGGCCAACGCGGGTCCGGGCACGAACGGATCGCAGTTCTTCATCACCACCGTGCCGACGCCTCACCTCAACCGCAAGCACACCATTTTCGGCGAGGTCATCGAGGGCAGCGACGTCGTCGAGCAGATCAGCAAGACGGCGACAGGACGCAACAACCGCCCGGTCAACGATGTCGTCCTCGAGTCGGTCCTGATCGAGCGCCACGGCGACGCACCGGGATCCGCGGGATAGGGCCGTGGCCGTCCCCCCCGGCCCTGGCACCAGCAACCAGACCGGGACGCCAACCTGCTTCCGGCACCCTGGCCGTGAGACCTACGTGTCCTGCGTGCGATGCGGCAGGCCCGCCTGCCCGGACTGCCTGCGCTCGGCTGCGGTCGGCCAGCAGTGCGTCGAGTGCATCAGGGAAGGTAACCGGAGCATCCGGCAGCCACGCACCGTCTTTGGTGGCCGCGTGGCGGCAACTGCCCTCGTCACATGGACTCTCGTCGGCATCAACGTCGCCTTCTACCTGACCGAGTGGATCTACCCGAAGATCGTCGTCGACCTGTCGATGATCGGGAACGCCCCGCTGACGAACGCCGGTCCGCTCATCGGCGTCGCCGACGGCCAGTGGTACCGGCTCATCACGTCCGCGTTCCTGCATGAGCCCGGGTGGTCCGGCTTCGGCCCGGCGCACATCCTGTTCAACATGTGGGCGCTGATCTTTGTCGGTCCTGCGCTTGAGCACCTGCTCGGCCGCCTGCGCTTCCTCACCGTGTACCTGGTGAGCGCGTTCGGCGGTTCAGTGCTCTACTATCTCTTCGGTCCCACGAACGTCGAGGCGCTTGGCGCATCTGGCGCGATCTTCGGCTTGTTCGGCGCATGGTTCGTCGTGTCCAGGCGGCTGCGGCTCGATAACAGGCAGATCGTCACGCTGATCGTCCTCAACCTGGTGATCAGCTTCGCCGTTCCCGGTATCGCCTGGCAGGCGCATGTCGGCGGTCTCGTCGTCGGCGCGGCACTCACCGCTGCCTACGTCTATGCGCCGAAGGTCCGTCAGTCGCGAGTGCTAGCGCAGGCCGGAGCCACGGCCGTCATCGTCGCGGTGCTTGTCGTCGCTGTGCTGGTCAGGGATCACCAGCTGGCAGCAAACGCGCTCGGCTGACCTCGGCTACCGAAGGGCGCCGGGGACGCACAAGGCATTCTTCGAGTCAGCCGGGGCAGGCACCTTCGTGGCCACGCCCCGTCAGCGCCACTTCGTGGCGAGCGCGACGCCCGCGATGATGAACCCGAACCCGATCACCAGGTTCCAGCTGCCGATGGCGCTCTGCGCGGCATTGTTGCCACTGGTGACGTAGAACAATGCGATCCAGGCCAGCCCGACCAGCAGGCTGCCGAGCATTGCCGGTACCAGCCAGCGCGGACTGACCTGGGCTTTTGCTGACCTTGGCGGCGGCGTGTAGACCGCCTTGCTTCTGACGCGGGACTTGGGCACGGTCGTCTCCTGGTCGGTCTCGCCACCCGGGGCTGCGCGCTGCTGCGGAGCGTTCAGCAGCCATCCGAGCCTCTGGCCGTAAGCGTAGTTGGTCAAGCGAGTGCATGCGGCCCGGGCTGCTAGAGCGTCGGTCAAGTAGCGAGACCAGGTTTCGGCGTGGCGCCGGTTTGCAGTGGGCGGGTGCGCTCTAGCCTCGGGCCGGTTGCTTTGCGCACGGTAGGTGGGTCACGACAACGCGTAACGACGGCGAGCCGGCAGACGACTAGCAAGGTGAGGGCTTGCGCCGTCGCCCCCGAGCGGTGCAAGCCCTCCTCGCCGCCGCTGGCCAGGGACTACTGGCCTGGTGTCCCTGACGGCGTGGGAGTCGGCGACGTGGTAGTGGGCGTCGGAGTCGGACTCGGGCTGGTCGTCTGCTG
This sequence comes from Streptosporangiaceae bacterium, assembly GCA_035299845.1. GTDB lineage: Bacteria > Actinomycetota > Actinomycetes > Streptosporangiales > Streptosporangiaceae > Palsa-506. The sequence goes on along the minus strand of DATGVY010000638.1, from coordinate 5,718 downwards.
CTGCGCCACTCTCAGCGTTACCTGGGTCCCTGGCGCCACCACCCGGCCGGGCGCCGGGTTCTGCAAGACCACCGTGCCGGGAGTGGTGCCGGGTCCGGCGGGCTCAAACTTGATCTGATAGCTCAGGTTGTGGGCCGTCAGGGTGCCCTCCGCGGTCTGCAGCGACTGGCCGATCACGTTCGGCACAGTGACGCCGCCGCCGGAGACCGTGATCGTGACCGTCGTCCCTGGCCTGGCCAGCTTGCCGCCCGGGGGGCTCTGGTCGATCACGGTTCCCTGGGGCTGGGTCGAATTGGGATTGGTCTTCGGCGGGGCGACCCTGAAGCCGGCGTTCGTGAGGATGTTCTCGGCGTTGAGTTCCTTCTTCCCGATGACATGAGGGACGGCCTTCTTCGGCGGCCCGGACGAGACATAGAGCTTGACCGTACTGTGGGCGGGCACCAGGGACCCGAACGACGGGCTGGTCTTGATCACTTTCCCGCGCGGCGTCGTGAGTGACGGCTGCAGCACGACCGTGGACTGCAGCTTTGCATCGGCAATCTTCTTCTCCGCCGCATTCCGGCTGAGGCCGACGACGCTCGGTACCGAGATCTTCCCGCCGCCGGCGGCCGCGTAGTGCAGCGCATAGCCCGCCCCTCCCAGGATCAGCAGCGCGACGAGGCTGATCGCGATCCAGAGCCAGACCCGGCGGCGCTTACCTGGTGGCGGCTGGTCCTCGGGGCCGTAGCGGTAGGCGGGGATCGCGCTGGTGGGACCCGCCAGCATGGTGCCCTGCCCCATCCGCCGGGTGCCCTGGTACAGCTCCGTGCGGGTCGGCGCGGAGACCGGCATGCCGGACAGCGCACGCTGGATGTCATTGCGCATATCCCCGGCGGACTGATACCGGTCGGCCGGGTCCTTGGCCATCGCCTTGAGCACGATCGCGTCGGCCCAGCCCGGTATCTCGGGATCCACCTGCGACGGCGGGATGGGGTTCTCCCTGACATGCTGGTAGGCGATCGCCACCGGCGAGTCGCCGGTGAACGGCGGCCGCCCGGTGAGCAGCTCATAGAGCAGGCACCCGGCGGAATAGAGGTCGCTGCGGGCATCCACCCGCTCGCCCCTGGCCTGTTCCGGTGACAGGTACTGCGCGGTGCCGATCACCTGGGCGGTCTGCGTCATCGTGGCCTGCGAGTCGCTGACCGCCCTGGCGATGCCGAAGTCCATCACCTTCACGTCGCCGGCCCGGGTCAGCATCACGTTGCCCGGCTTGATGTCCCTGTGCACGATGCCGTTGCGGTGGCTGTAGTCAAGCGCCCGCAGGACGCCGTCGCTGATCTCCATCGCCCGTTCCGGCAGCAGCCTGCGGTCCTCCCTCAGCAGGTCCCGCAGGGTACGGCCGTCGACGTACTCCATCACGATGTAGGGGACCGGCGTGGGGCCGATCATGTCCTCGCCGGTGTCGTAGACGGCGACGATCGACGGGTGGTTCAGCGACGCGGCGGACTGGGCCTCGCGGCGGAACCTGGCCTGGAAGGTCTGATCCCTGGCCAGGTCTTCGCGGAGCGTCTTCACCCCGACGATGCGATCGAGACGGATGTCTCTCGCACGGTAGACCTCGGCCATGCCGCCGCGCCCGACGATCCCGTCGAGCTCGTAGCGGCCGCCGAGCAGCCGGGGCTGGGTCATGTCTCGCACCTGAAGTTACCGTCCTGCGTCGTCGTTCGCGGCCGGGTACGCCACGGTACCGCCAGCCCGGTCCTGGTTTCTGCCTGCCGCGGTGATCGCGGCAGCCTGGCACACGGTCACGGAATCCTCAGGTACGCCTTGATGACCTGCTGAGCGATCGGCGCGGCCGCGGCGGCGCCGAAGCCACCGCCTTTGACTATGACGCCGATAGCTATCCTCCGGTTGTTGAGGCCCGCTGGCGTGTAGCAGGTGAACACCGAGTCATCCAGCGTCGAGCTGTTCTGCGCCGTGCCGGTCTTGCCCGCAATCTGAAGGTTGGGCAGGTAGATGTTGTGCGCGGTCCCGGCCGGGTTCTGCACCACCTGGATCATCATCGTCTGCATCTCGGTTGCCACCTGCGGGCTCACCGGACGGGACAGGACCGACGGCCTGGCCCGCTGGATGATGCTGAGGTCTGGCGCTTGCACCGACTGCACCAGGTACGGGGTCATTAGCGTGCCGTGATTGGCGATGGCCGCCGAGAGCATGGCCTCCTGCATCGGCGTCACCTGGTCGTTGAGCTGACCGATCGCGGAAATTGCCCGCAGGGAGGGATCCGGCTCCAGCGGGTACGTGCTGGCCGAGACGGGCAGCGGGATCGCCAGGTTCGCGCTGTTAAAGCCGAACAAGTTGGCCTGGCGCCGCAGCGCCGCAGCGCCGACCTTGATGCCGAGATTGCCGAACGCGCTGTTGCAGGAGATGTAGAAGGCCTGGATCAGCGGCGGGTTGCCGTTTCCGCACAACTCGTTGGCGTCGTTATGCAGCAGGTTGCCGTTCGGCAGCTTCAGCGCCGGGGGGGCGAAAACTGTCGAGGCCGGGCTGCGGCCCGTGCTTCCTGACAGCCACGTCGAGCCGGTCACCACCTTGAAACTGGAGCCCGGCGGGAATGTCTCGTTGATGGCCCGGTTGAGCAGTGGCTGGCGGGGATCGTGCCGGTACTGCTTGTCGATCCTGTCGAGCCGGGCGCCGCTGAGCGTGGCGTACCGGTTGGGGTCAAAGGTCGGGTAGGAAGCCATGGCCAGGATCGCGCCGGTTGCCGGGTCGATCGCGACGAGCCCGCTCGGCCGGCCCAGGGACTTCAGCCCCGCATAGGCGGCCTGCTGAGCCTTGGGATCGATAGTGAGGTAAACGGTGGCACCCAGCCGGGGTTTCCCGGTCACGAGATCGATCAGGTTGTGCACGGCCAGCCGGGGGTCGGTGCCGGCTAGGAGCTTGTCTTCCGCGCCCTCGATGCCGGTCGCACCGAAAATCGAGTCGTAGCCAGTCACCGGAGCGTAGAGCGGGCCGTCCGGGTAAGACCGCTGGTAGGTGTTACCGCCCTTGGTCAGCCGGGAGAAGGCGATCGTGGTCCCGCCGGCCCCGTTGGTCCCGCCGGCCGCCACGATCGAGCCGCGCTTGTACTGGAACTGCTGGTCGAAGACGCGTACGTTCCCCGGCTTGGAGGCGAGGCTGGTGGACTCGAACGCCTGTACGTAGTTCACGTTGATCAGGAGCAGCGCGAACATCCCCAGGCAGGCCAGGGAGAGCCGGAGCAGCGCGCGGTTCACCGGGCGCCCGCCCGCTGGCCGCCCCTGCCCCGGAGCATCCTCGCGGCCATCAGCCGGCCCGCACGATCTGCGTCATGCCCTCGTCCTGGATCGGCTGCGGGGCAGGCCGCCTGGCGGTGTCGCTGACCCGCATCAGCAGCCCGATCATGGCCCAGCTTGCGACCAGCGATGAGCCGCCTTGCGACATGAACGGCGTGGTAACGCCGGTGAGCGGGATCAGGCCAGTCACCCCGCCGGCGATCACGAAGACCTGCAGCGCCAGCACGAACGAGAAACCGCCCGCCAGCAGCTTGGCGAAGGGGTCGCGGACCTGGATGGCGGCCCGCAGGCCCCGCTGGACGATCAGCCCGAAAATCAGCAGGATCGCCATCAGCCCGGTCAGGCCAAGTTCCTCGCCGAACGCGGTGATGATGAAGTCGCTCTGCGCCAGCGGCGTGAAGAACGGCTCGCCGTGACCAAGCCCGGTGCCCAGGATGCCGCCAAAGCCCATCCCGTAGAGGCCCTGGGCGAGCTGGTAGGACGAGACACAGTGGGTCTGCACGGCCGGGTTGCAGAACACGTTGGCCTGGGTGAACGGATGCAGCCAGGCAGTGAAACGGGCACCGACGTGGCCGAACAGCTGGCTGGCCACGAAGGTGCCGAACCCGAACAGGGCGATCCCGATCAGCAGCCACGAGGTGCGCTGCGTAGCGACGTAGATCATCCCCACGAACAAGCCGAAGAACAGCGCGGACGTGCCGATGTCCGACTCGAAGACCAGGATAAGCAGGCTTGCCGCCCAGGCGATCAGCACCGGGCCAAGGTCACGGGCCCGCGGCAGGTCGACGCCGAGCACCCGGCGGCCGGCCAGGGCGAGCACGTCGCGCTTGGCCACGAGGTAGCCGGCGAAGAAGACGGCCAGCGCGAGCTTGGCGAACTCGCCTGGCTGAATCGAGAACCCGCCGACGATGATCCAGACCTTGGCGCCGTTCACGGCGCTGATGCTGGCGGGCAGCACGGCTGGGATGGCCAGCAGCGCGAGGCCGAGCGCGCCGAGGGTATACGTGTAGCGCTGCAGGATCCGCGGCTCCCTGATCACCGCGAGGACCACCACGAAGGCGGCGATTCCGACCGCGCTCCACACCACCTGGTAGGCGGTCGTCGACGAGCTGATGGTGCTGATCTTGTTGCCGGGGTTCCCGCCGCGTCCTGACTCCTGGAGGCGGTAGATCATGACGATGCCCAGGCCATTCAGCAGCGCGGCGAGCGGCAGCATCAGCGGGTCAGCCCACGGCGCGAACCTCCGGACGGCGACATGGGCGGCGAAGACGAGCACGGCGAATGCAGCGCCGTACTCGATCAGCCCGGCGGGCAGCTTGCCGTTCAGGCCGAGGCCGGCGCTGGCGTAGGCGGCCAGCACCACGCCTACGGCGAAGACGAGCATGAGCAGCTCGGTGCTACGCCTGCCGCGGGGCATCGGGGCCGGGCCGCCGGGCACTTGCTGTGCCCCGGCACCGGAGTGGGCCGTGACGGCGGTCATCAGGACGCCCCTTGCTGCGGGCAGTAGCCGGGCACTGGCGGCTTCGGGCGGTAGGGCGGGTATACCGTATGCACCACCGTCTTGCCGTGCACCCGTTTCTTGACCTTGCGCGGCCTTGGCTTGCCCGCCTGCCATTTCGCGACGGCGGCGGCGGCCTGCTGGCACAGGTAGCCATGCCGGATGTTCAGCACGATGCGGCGGGCATCAGCCAGGCCGGATGCCGTGATCGTCGTCTGGATCTGCCGGACGTCATTGGCTGGCACGCCCGACATCGGGATGCCGGTCCTGACGTACACGCTGGACAGGCTCAGGCCGGCGACCCGCTCGTTGACGCCGCGGAAGATCACCACCTGGCCGCCGGCCGCGCCGACGTAGTACTGGCCCTGGGTATAGCGCCAGGCAGCGTATCCGCCGCCGGCGATCAGCAGCACCAGGACCACCAGGATGGACGTGACGACCGGCCAGCGCGGACGCGCCCACCTCCCGTAGTCCTCGTCCTCGCCCCCGTCGTCTTCGTTATCGCCAGCCAGCGCCGCCTGCACCGCGGCCTCGCTGAACTCGGCCGCTGGCTGCGACGAGACCTGAGTGAGCTGGTGCGCCCGCCCGGCCGGGCTGTCCGTGCGCACCGGCGGGCGGCCATCGCTGCTCGATGCGGCGCCGACGATGACCGATACCTGGCTGGGCGCCGCGGAGCCTGCTGCGGTATCGACGACGTCGGCCACGATGCAGGTGATGTTGTCCGGGCCGCCGCTGCGGATGGCGAGCTCGATCAGCTGGGTGACCGCGTCGTCCGGGTCGGTGATGGTCACCAGGGTCCTGTGCAGGGTTTGCTCGGTGACAACATCGGATAGCCCGTCGGAGCAGAGCAGGTAGCGGTCACCCGCCCGGACCTCGCGGACCGACAGGTCGGGCTCCGCCTCGGTCCGCCCGTCGAGCGCGCGGAGC
>DATGVY010000637.1:0-28276 GCA_035299845.1 Streptosporangiaceae bacterium | reverse complement strand
ATCCCGTCCTGAGTGCCAGTCAGCCGGGCCTGGAAGGCCGGATGGCGCAGGCCGAGCACCGTCTGCTGATTCTAAGGAACGGTGCCCTCCGATACTGATTCGCGCGAGCAAGGCCGAGCGTGTTGTCGGCATCCGATGAGTGCTGACCACACCCCGACCCGGCGGGTGAATCGTCGTTGCTCCCACCCAATCTCGAACGGTGTCATAGCACGCGTCCGCCCGGCCTTTCGCGAACGGCGGGCCGCGCGTCGCGTGGCGGTGTGGATGTCGATCACGAGAAGCGGGATCATACACAACGGCCGCTGCGACCAAGGACGTGAGCGATGTACCTGAGTCCGGCAGATGAGGATCGGCTGCGGGTGTTCATGGCTGCGGAGCTGGCGCGCCGCTCGATCGCCATGCGGCTTCAGCTGAATGCGCCGGAGGCGGTGGCGCTGGCGTGCGATGAGATGCACCTGGCTGCGCGCGCAGGTGGCTCGTTTGATGATGTGCTGGCTGCGGGGCGGCGTGCGGTCTCACCAGGTGATCTGCTGCCACTTGTGGCGGACCTGGTGGACGAGATTCGCCTGGAGGTTCTGCTGGAGGAGGGCAGCCGCCTTGTGGTGCTGCGCCGGCCCTGGGGAGCGCCGGGGGAAGTGGCGGCGGCGGGAGCGACACGCCACCCGGAGGGATCGATCGAGCTGCACGAAGGGAGGGAACGCCGACGGCTGACGGTGCGAAACGGGTCGAGGCGGCCAGTCAGGATCTCTTCCCATTACCCGTTCTGGCGGGCGAACCGGCGGCTGGAGTTCGATCGTGCAGCGGCCGGGGGATTTCGGCTGGGGATTCCGGCGGGCTCCTCGGTGCGCTGGGGTCCAGGCGAGGTTAAGGAGATCGAAGTCGTGCGCTACGGAGACGACAGTGACCACGCCACGTGAGGACGGGTTCGCCATGCCGGCCGAATGGGCGCCCCACCAGGCGTGCCTGATGGAGTGGCCGACGCAGACCCGCGAGGACCTGTGGGGGACTCTCGCTGGCGACGCGAGGCGCGACTACGCCGCGGTTGCGCGTGCGATCGCGGCTTTCGAGCCCGTGATCATGGTGACCGATCCGGCCCAGGCTGGAGAGGCCCGCGACCAGTGCGGGGGCGGCATCGAGATCCTGCCGGTCCCGATCGACGACTCCTGGATGCGTGACAACGGACCGATCTTCGTCTGCGACCCGCGCGGTCGGCTCGCGCTCGTGCACTTCCGGTTCAATGCCTGGGGCGGGCGCTTCCTGCCGTACGACCGCGATGCGGCGGTCCCGGCGGCCCTCGCCGCCCATCTTGGCATGCGCCGCTATGCGGCCCCGTTCATCCTGGAGGGCGGGTCCTTCTTCGTGGACGGGGAGGGCACGCTGGTCACCACCGAGCAGTGCCTGCTGAACCCCAACCGCAATCCCACGCTGTCCCGCGGCGGCATCGAGCGGGGGCTGCGTGACTTCCTGGGCGCTGAGGTGGTGGTGTGGCTCGGGATGGGGCATTCCGCCGATCGGGATACCGACGGCCACATCGACGGGATCGCCCAGTATGTTCGGCCTGGCACGGTCATGATCTACGCGCCGGGCGACCAGGCCGACCCCGACCATGACCGCGGGCAGGAGAACATCCGCCGGGCGGCCGAGGCAACCGATGCGGGTGGCCGGCGCCTGCAGGTGATCGAGCTCGACTGCGGGTCCCCTGGCGGGATCTCGTACATGAACTTCTATCTCCCCAACGGCGCTGTCGTCGTTCCGGTCGCCGGTTCCCCTGACGACGAGGTGGCCCTGGCCCAGATCGCGGCGGCGTTCCCGGACCGGGAGGTCGTCTCGGTGCCGGGCAGGACGCTGCACGAGGGCGGCGGCGGGCCGCATTGCATCACCCAGCAGGTCCCGGCAGGGACGCCGGCCCGGTGAGCTGCCCGTGAGGCTCTCACGCGAGGGGTACGCGCGGCGCTTCGGCCCGACGACCGCCGACCTCATCCGCCTGGCGGACACCAACTTGCGGGTGCGCGTTGAGGACGACGACGTCGGCTACGGTGACGAGCCGGTGTGGGGGTATGCGAAGAACTTCCGCTCCCGCCAGGCGCAGTTCGACCGGGCGACGCCGGACAGCGAGCTGGACATGCTTATCGCCGGCGTCGTAGTGATCGACCCCTTCCTGGGTGTCGTCAAGACCAGCATCGGGATCAAGGAGGGGCGGATCGCCGGGATCGGCCGGGCCGGGAACCCGGACATCACCGCGGGTGTCGAGCTGGTGATCGGGCCGAATACCTGGCCGGTCAACGGCTACGGGCTGATCGCCACCGCCGGAGGGATCGACAGCCACGTGCACCTGATGTCGCCGCGGCTGGTCCCGGTCGCCCTGTCCAGCGGAATCACGACGCTGATCACGGCCGGGTTCGAAGAGCCGCCCTACATCATGGACAAGACCCTGCGGGCGTTCGAGTTCCTGCCGGTTAACCTCGGCCTGCAGGCAAGCGCCCGCACTGATGTCCCGGGCCACTCCGAACGCGTGCTGGAAGCCGGCGCCTGCGGGCTAAAGATCCACGAGGACTGGGGTGCCTACCCGGAGATCATCGACGCCACCCTGCGGGCCGCAGCGCAGCACGACGTGGCAGTGTGCCTGCACACCGACGGGCTGAACGAGTCGTGCGAGTTGCAGGAGACCATCGAAGCGATCGGCGGGCGGGCCATCCACGCCTACCACGTGGAAGGGGCCGGCGGCGGCCACATTCCGGACCTGATCGGCATGGTCGGTGAGCCGAGCGTGGTGTGCTCCTCGACCACCCCCACCATCCCCTACGGGCTGGCTACCGCGGCGGAGCACCTGGAGATGATCCTCCTGGTGCACGGTGGGTCGGCTGGCATCCCGGAGGACGTTGAGAGCGCCCGGGAGCGGATCCACCCGGCCAGCATGGCCGCCGAAGGCCCGCTGCACGAGCTCGGCGCGATCAGCATCATGAACAGCGACTCCCAGGGCATGGGACGGATCGGCGAGACGATCCGCAGGACATGGCAACTCGCGCACGCGATGAAGCTCTGGCGGGAGACCCAGCTCGGACAAGGGTGGCCCGACGCGCCCGCCGCCCGGTCTCCTCTTCGCCGGGCGACGCCGCGCAGAGGCGATCTCGGGCATGACGACAACGAGCGTGTGCTGCGCTACCTGGCCAAGTACACGGCCGAGCCGGCGCGAGTGCATGGCATCGAGCAGGAGGTCGGGTCGCTGCGGCCAGGCCGGCTCGCCGACATCGTGCTGTGGCGCCCGACGCATTTCGGTGTCCGCCCGGAACTGGTGCTGAAGGGCGGCTGGTTCGCCTGGGGGCCGACCGGAGCGGGGAACGCCTCGGTCGAGGGAGCCGAACCCCGCCGCTACGCTTCCCACTGGGCCGGGCAGGGGACAGCCTCGCCTGAACTGTCTGCCACGTTCGTGTCGGCGTCGGCGGTCGCTGCCAGCATCGGCCAGCGGCTGGGGAGCCGCCGCCGGTTCGTGGCCGTGCGGGACACTCGATCCGTCCGGCGCGATGCCCTCGTGGCTAACACGGCCCGCGCCCCCGTGGAGGTGGACCCCTCAGATGGGACCGTCCGCCTCCAGGGACGCGTCCTGAGAGCCGAGCCAGTCTCGCAGGTCCCGCTTAACCGCCGCTACCTGCTCGGCTAGACCGTCTATGGCTAGCGATCAGACCCCCAGGTCCGCGGCGAGGTCCTCGTCGACGATCAGGACGATCTTGCCACGTGTGTGGCCCCGCTCCACCTCGCGGTGCGCTTTCGCAGCGTCCTGCAAGAAGTACCTGGCCGCCACGTGTGCGGACAGCGATCCGTCGTCGAACCATGGGGCCATCCGGATCAGGCGACTGCCTCTCGGCTTGCCGTCGTAGCGCTGCCAACGTACTCGCTCCGCGGCAGGAAGCTCAGCGTGTACCGGGGTGGCGATCGTGGCGCCGTCTCGTGCGGCACGTGCCGCGCCTCTCAGGGTGGGTGCGGCGCATGCCAGCACTCGTTCGGCTCCGCCGTCGGTTACGTCACGGACCTGGTCAGGCCAGTCGGGCTGGGTGTGGTCGATGACCACGGCCGCGCCCAGCTTGTGCACGAACTGATGGTTCCGCGGGCTTGCGGTTGCCACGACGGACGCCCCCAGCGCCCGGGCGATCTGCACGGCAAAGTGGCAGCCCGCCCGCTGCCGCAGTGATCAGGATACGGTCACCGGCGCCAACGGCCAGGATGTCGGTCAGCCCCTGCTCCGCAGTCAGCGCGTCGATCGGCGTCGCTGCCGCGTTGCTGACGGGCAGCCCGGCCGGGATCGGCGCAAGCTGCTCGACGGGGCACGCCACATACTCGGCGTAGCAGCCGGTCAGGCCCGGGTAGCCGTAGACCGGCGCGCCGTCGTCAAGTGCGGCGTCGGCGCCGGTGTCACCCACGACGACGCCGGCGAACGCACCACCAGGGATGTAGGGCAACGCTCCGCCCAGCCCGCCGCGGCGCAAGGAGACATCCCATGGCCCAACGCCGGCGGCAAGCACCCGGATCAGCACCTCGTCCCTGCCCGGCTGCGGCAATTCCACCTCGCCGACCTGCATTGCCTCGGCGTCACCGAACTGGCGCACGACGATTGCCCGCATCACCGCTCCCCGGCCCAGGACAACCGGCCCCGGGCCCGCGTCGTTACTCGCCAAAGCAGGGGCGATACCACAAGGTGGCTCGCTACCCTGAAGACCCCGGCACGGCCGATGCCTTCGCCGCGCTAGCCTCCTCCACCGAAGTGTACGGGTCCAAAGATCCCCCGCCTCGTGATCGGATACCCCTACCCTGACGTGGCGCCTGTCGGCCCCGGCCTCGCGCTTGACAGCGTCCTCGATAACGCGGCATGAACCCAGGGCAGCCGCCGGCGCCGCGGCCTGCTGCGAGAAGCTGAAGCCGACTGAAAGGGAGGTGTCCCATGAGCGGTCAGCCAAGCGCGGCAGCGGCGGGCACAATCACCATCGGCGGCGACCTCACGGTGAACCGGCTGGGTTTCGGGGCAATGCGGATTACCGGCCAGGGCATCTGGGGAGAGCCGCCCGACAGGGAGCGGGCCCGGGCAGCGCTGCGGCGGGCAGTCGAGCTGGACGTCAACTTCATCGACACGGCCGACTCCTACGGCCCGGAGGTCAGCGAGATGCTGATCGCCGACACGCTCTACCCGTATCCCGATGATCTCGTGATCGCCACCAAAGGCGGCCTGCTCCGCCCGGGCCCGGGGCGCTGGGAGTCTGACGGACGACCCCAGCACCTGCGCGAGGCCTGCGATGGCAGCCTACGACGGCTCAAATTGGACCAGATCCCGCTGTACCAGTTCCACCGGCCGGACCCGAAGGTGCCGTTTGCGGAGTCCATCGGCGCGCTGGTCGAGCTCAAGAATCAGGGCAAGATCCGCCACATCGGGCTCTCTAACGTGTCCGAAGCCCAGCTTCGCGAGGCGCAGCGGCTCACTCCGGTCGTATCGGTGCAGAATCGCTACAACATTTCTGACCGGTCGTCGGAGTCGATGGTCGACCTGTGTGATCAGGAGACGATGGTCTTCCTGCCCTGGGCGCCGATCCAGGACGCCGAGCGGATGCCGCCGGTTCTCACCGCCGCACGCCATCACGGCGTGAGCTCGCGCCAGATCGCGCTCGCCTGGCTGCTGACCAGGTCAGCGCAGATACTGCCGATTCCCGGCTCCGGGTCAGCTCAGCACGTCGCGGACAACATCGCTGCCGGCTCGGTGCAACTGACCAACGACGAGGCGAACGCGATCCTCGACGTGGCGTGACAGGCCGCTCAGTCGGGCTGGGATCTAGGCTGCCGCCGCCGCCCGAAGGCGAAGTATGAGAGTGGCGCGCCCCCGAAGGAGTTGACGACTACCACAACCGCGGCCCATATCCACTTCGAGCCCCGGATCTGGCTTGCTGGCCGGCGCTTGATGTCGACGAGTGCCGCCGTCTTGAGGCTGGCTTCGGCAACTGCTGCGACGATGACTAGCATGCGGCTGCGCTTGCTGAGAACGCCCCACTGCCTGGCGGCCATATCGCCCTCCGCGTCGTCTTGGCTGCTGTTGATGTTCACTCCGTGCGCGGCGAGTTCGGCGATGAAGCCGTCGGGGTCGACGAGGCTCAGGTAGCGAATTCACCTTCTTATTGACGAACAAGTTAGCCCACCCGCTGAGAGCATAGGAGGGTGGCTCGATGATGAGCTCCACCAGGCCATCGGAGGAGCCGTTCACCAGCCACCGCCCCGAACCGCCGTACACGCCACTCGTTCTTCCGACCCGAGCTGGTCACCATCGCCCAGCGGGCCGAGAACGACCTTGTCGGCGTGCCTAGCGGGATCATGGACCAGTCCGCGTCGCTGCTCTGCCGGGCCGGTCACGCGCTGCTGCTCGGGCCGGGTTGGCAACTGTCGCGGCCAGGCCGGACTCGTGGGCTGCGACGACGAGCTGGGCCCGGTCCCGGCCGCTGAGCTTGGCCATCGCCCGGGTGGCGTGGGTCTTCGCGGTGGAGGTGCTCAGGTAGAGCCGGGCGGCGATCCTCGTTGAAAGCCCGGAGGCGACCAGGATCACTACCTCGCGCTCCCGCGCGGTCAGGGCGTCCAGGCCCGGGCACGGCGCACCTTGCGGTTCCCGGCCTGCGTTACCCCGCCTGGCGTTCTCGCATCCGGCGGTAGCGGGCGTCGAATTCCGGTGAACCTGCCCCACCTGCCAGCCGTTACTGTTCGTATCGGTCTGACTACGGAACGTCGAGACCGCGTCGACAGGGGGTCCTCGTGCAGCTAACTACCGGACAGCACTGCCGGGTTCTGCTGATGCTAGCGGCCGTCATGCTCGGGGGTGCGGCATGCTCGGCAACGGTGCACACCGCTGCCGCCGGTTCCCCGGTACGGACGAACCACGCCGGGCAGCGTCCCTACCTGCTGCGGTTCCATACCGTCCGCCAGATCGCCAGCACCGTCCCTGCGAATGGCGACGTCAACCCCTACGGGATCGCGGTCGTGCCGCAGACGGCCGGCAGGCTGGTCCGCGGCGACATCCTGGTCAGCAATTTCAACAGCAAGGCCAACGTGCAGGGGACCGGGACCACCATCGTTGAGATCTCCCCGGGCGGGACCAGGCGGGCCTTCGCCCGGCTCGGCGCGCTGCCCGCGACCGATCGGTGTCCTGGCGGAATCGGCCTGACCACAGGACTTGAGGTGCTGCCAGGCGGCTGGGTGGCCGTGGGCAGCCTGCCCACCGTCAGGGGCGGTGCACTGCCTGCCACGAACCCCGCCGGCTGCATCATCGTGCTCGACAGCCACGGGAAACCCGTAGAGACCTGGGTGAACAAGGACATCAACGGGCCATGGGACATGACCATGCGGGCCGGGCCCGGTCATGTGGCGCTGTTCGTGTCGAACGTGCTCAGCCGGGCCGGGAGTCACCACTCGGCACCGCCTCCGTCCGGCCTGTGCACGGTAGTGCGGTTGGACATCTCGCTGGCGCCTGGCGCCCGGCCCCGGATGACGGGCATCACCGTCGTCGGCGGCGGCTTCCCCTGGCGCCAGGACAAGGCGGCGCTCGTCCAGGGCCCGACCGGCCTCGCCCTCGGCCGGGGCGGCACTCTCTACGTGGTGTCGACGGTCGGCAGCAATATCTCGGCTATCCCGGACGCGATGACAAGGACATCGCCAGCCAGGCCGGTAGCCCTCACGAGCGGCGGAGCTCTCAGCGGCCCGCTTGGGCTCACTCTTGCCCCGGATGGTGACCTGATTGCCGTCAATGGCAACGACGGCAGGGCGATCGAGATCACTCCCGGTGGCCGCCAGACGGCGACCGTGACCCTGGTGCCGCACGGCGCCGGCGACCTCTTCGGCGTGACGACCCTGCCCGGCGGCCAGGGCCTGCTGTTCGTCAATGACGGCACCAACGCGCTCGACCTGTTCAGCGCCCCCTGAGGGCGGCCGCCCGGCCTCGGCTGGCATCACGCCCGGCTGGGAGCATCCTGTCCTGTACCGCCATGAGCCCGGCCCGCGCTGCTGACGCCATCCGCTCGCCCGGTATCAGGTTTCCCGTACCGCGGCAGGCCTGGCCCGCCCGGGCTGACGCCATCCCCCCGCGCCGCGATCCGGTCCCGCGCGGCCGCCTGCGCATGGGCGGCGGCACGTCCGCCATGGCATGGCTGACCAGCCCAGGCAGCCGCGGGCCAGGAACGCTGAGGCGCACGCCAGGGCGCCGGGGCCGCTTCAGCGGCCGCTAGCCGGCCCGTTATCAGGAATCAGGACACGGCGCCACGGATACACCGGAAACCACGTATGTCCGCATCCCGGTCGCGATCGACCCTTGCGTTTGGATATCCTGGCCGCGCATTGCGGCGCGAAAGCTACCCATCCGATGATTTTCCAACTTATGAACTCCTATCGGCGCCTTCGCGCGTCTCACCTACATCTAAACCACTGAACGGGCCGCCGGACAGTCGCGCTTCCCGGACGGCCCGCACGATCGCAAGGAGAACGCGGGCACGTCATGGTTCATGGAACGCTAGATGACGACCGCGTACAACGCCAGGGCGCTGGTGACGCGCTCGCGACGCGACAGCGCTTCGGCGTTGAGTCTCTGCTCCGCATCGCTGACGAGCCCGGCCGTCACCGCGTCTCCGAGCGGTCGCCTCGCTGGCCCGCTTTCCCGCCGTCCCGGCGGCAAGGCCAAGCGGACGCCGAGCGCAGGCTAGCCCGCCTCTCGCTGCCAACCGAAGGGGATGACTATGGCGCTCTACCGCAGCTTCGAGCTGATCGGCTATGGGTCCGCGGGACTTACCGCGGTCCTGATCCTGGTGCTCAGGTACCGCTGGCGGCGGGGCAAGCCACTCCAGGAGCCCTGAACGCCACCTACGACGTTCCGGATGTGCGTTTCAAGCGCAGCGCGATCTCGTTCATCGTGGCCGCGTCGCTCCTGCTCGTCGTGGTCCGCATCGGATGGCACCTGGCCTTCGTGGTCACCCACGCCGCTTACTGGGCGCTGATGCCGATATGGATCATGACGTTCCTCGTGCCGTCCGCAACGCTGTTCGTGTCCTGGCTAGACCGGCCGTACAAGGTAACGCCCCGCCAGCAGCAGCAGCTCGACAGCCTGTTCGTGGCCGTCGTGGTACCGGTCTACAACGAGGACCCGGAGCTGCTTGACCGTTGCCTGTGGTCGCTGGTCAACTCGACCCGGCCGCCCGACGAGATTTACGTGGTCGAGGACGGACCATCGGGTAACTACGCGCAGTTGCGTGAGCACTGGCTGACCGTGCCGGGCGTGCGCTGGACGCAGCTGACGAAGAATCGCGGGAAGAAACACGCGCAGTCCGCGGCCTTCATGTCGTGCCCGGAAGCGGACATTTTCATAACGGTGGATAGTGATACCACGCTCGCTCCTAACGCTATTGACGAAGGACTCAAGCCCTTCGCTAACCCGCGCATAGCGTCAGTCGCGGGTATCGAGGAGATTTACAACAAGAGGGCCAACTGGCTGACCATGAGCTGCGCGGTGCGGAACAGCGTCTCTCAGCTCATCGCCTGGAGCACGCAGTCGGTGTTCGGCGACGTGCTGATCAACCGGGGCACCTTCGCGCTGTACCGAGCGCACATCATCCGCGAGATCATCCCGGCGTACCTCGACGAGACGTTCCTCGGGCGCCCGGTGAGGCTCGGCGACGACTCAGCGCTCACGCTCTTTGCCAGGGCGCACGGCCGCACCGTGCAGCAGGTGACGGCATTCTGCCTGCCGATGTATCCGGAGAATCTCTCGCACCACTTCCGCCAGTGGCTCCGCTGGGCGCGCGGTGGCTCAGTGCGCAACTACTGGCGCATCCGTTACCTGTCTCCCCGGTCCTGGAGCTGGTGGTGGATCGTGTTCGGGATCTACTACATTCCCGTGTCCGCCATCGTGCCCGTGCTGTACATCGTTACCTGGCCCTCCTCGGCCAGGGTCGTCGGGTACATCGGCATACTGATGATCAGCTGGGCATACGCGGTGAGCCCGAGAAGCCTGTGCGTACACCGCGAGGGGGAGAGCCGCCTTTTCCGCTACGGCTCCATGCTCATGTACCCGGCAGGGATCATCTGGACCTCCGTGGTGCTACGCCCAATCCGTCTCTACGGCATCTTTACCTGGTACAAGCAGGGCTGGGTGACACGCACCAGTGGTATTGAGGTGACCGCCACGAATTCGGAGCAGCAAGCGACGCGATGGGATTGGTGAGGTCAGTCCGTCTTATTGGCGGCATTGCGCTCGCTGGCGTGCTGCCCGTCGCTGCCCTGGTTGGCTCGATCGCGCTGTCCAAGGGCTATAGCACGCCAACCGTTCCGCGGCACAGGCCTGCCCTGGCGAAACCTCTCCCGAAGCGGCCCGCTTCCTACCTCGGCGTCTACGAGAAAGGCGCGCCCGGTTCCTACCTGCCAGTCGAGAATTTCGCCAAGGCGACTGGGCGGCACCCGAATATCGCTCTTTACTTCAGCAAGTGGCAGCAGCAGTTTGACACTAGCTTTGCGCAGCAGGCGCGGGCTCACGGTGCCGTTGTTCTGGTGCAGATGGATCCGTTCACTGCCCGCCTTTCAAGAATTGCGGCCGGAAAGCAGGACTTCTACCTGAAACCTTTCGCGAACGAAGTCCGTGCTTTCCGCTACCCGGTTATCATCAGCTTCGCCCACGAGATGAACGGCAACTGGTATCCCTGGGGACAGGGCAATGCCAAGCCAAGCGATTTCCGCAAAGCCTGGCGGCATGTCGTCAATGTCTTCCGGCACCAGCATGCATACAACGTCACCTGGCTCTGGGCGATCCATTCTATCGGGGCAAACATGTCCACCCTCCGCTCCTACTGGCCCGGCAGGAAGTACGTGACGTGGGTCGGCATGGATGGCTACTACGCACGGCCAGCCGATAATTTCCGTTATATCTTCGGCACCACGCTCAAGGTCGTCCGTAAGATCACCGGGAAGCCCGTGCTGATCTCCGAGACCGCGGCCGGCAAGCTCACGAACGACCAGCCGGGGAAGATTGCCAACCTCTTCCGGGGCATCCGTACTCACCACCTGCTGGGAATGGCCTGGTTTGACGTGGCCCAGCATGCAGGACCCCACCACCAGGACTGGCGACTGGAGGGCGACCAGCGCGCCATGGCGGCGTTCATCAAAGCCACCGCCAGCTACCGCGGGCGAGAGCCTAGTTTCTGAGGAAAGTTGTGACATACCGCATTGCCTTTAAGGCGGCATAAGCGGACTGGCTACCAGCCGGGCAACCCTTTCTTGCCGTCAAAACGCCCATGTGCGACGATCTGATCTACATGCACTAGCCGTGCAGCAACCGGTGCTCGCCAGGTGTTAACGAGCCGCAGAGGAGGTCGAAGGACAATGGCAGGAGTCCCCACCAGCGCAGGCGACGTCCACGCCGATGATCTTGGCGTCGTGCTCATGCACGAGCATGTCTTCATCCGCACCGAGCCGCTGCACTGGGGCTGGCCAGGCTTCGGCAGCTGGGACGAGGAAACGGAGGTGGCTGCCGCGCGCGAGCGGCTCGGCCTGCTCAAGCGGCAGGCGTCGACACGATCCTCGACATGACCGTCCCCGGCCTGGGCCGCGACCCGGCGCTTGTCGCCCGCGCGGTGGCGGGCACCGGGCTGAAGGTGATGTTCGCGACGGGCTACTACACCTACGACAACCTGCCGTTCCCGTTCCACTACCGCGGGCCGGGCAAGGTGCTCGACAACGACGACCATGTGCTGGAGTCGCTGTTCGAGCGCGATCTGACCGCGGGGATCGGCGACACGGGCATCAGGGCCGCCGTGCTCAAGGTCGCGAATGACCAGCAGGGCATGACCGAGGACGTCGGGCGGCTGGCCCGCGCGGTTGCGAACGTCAGCGTGCGCACCGGCACCGTGATCTGTACGCACGCGCACGCGCCGACCAAGCGCGGGCTCGACCAGCAGCGGATCTTCGCCGAGGCCGGCGTCGACCTGGGGCGGGTGATGATCGGGCATGCCAACGAGACGACGGACCTGGACTACCTGCAGCAGCTGATCGACAACGGTTCCTACATGGGCTGGACCGCTGCGGCCTGGACGTCGCTGTGCCGCTCGACGTCCAGCTGGACACGCTGGGTGAACTCTGCAAGCGCGGTTACGCTAGCCGGCTGATGCTTTCGCACGACAAGGCGTCGTTCATCGACTGGTTCACGAACGCCGAGGTCGACGCGGTCCTGCCCAACTGGCAGTACACCTACATTCACAGCGGAGTCCTGGCTGGCCTGCGCGACCGCGGCGTATCCGATGACCAGATCGAGCAGATCCTGGTGCGCAATCCGCGCGACTTCTTCGCCCAGCACCCCGCGCCGGCAACGGCAAGGTCCTGAGGGCCCGGCTCCGCGAGACCGACTTCGCCTCGCCAGTGTTCCCCTGACCGAAGTGCCCGCCCGGCTGGATCCATCCCGCCGGGTTTGAGCATGCTGAGGTAGCCGCCCTTGGCCGGCCGACAGCATTCACTGGGTTGGCAAGGGCTGTTGCCACCACATCAACCGTCCGGCGACGCATCGTGGTCCGCGGCCTCGGCCTCCGCGGCGCGGGCCCGCTCAGCGGAAAGCTCACGCTCCGCGGCGTTGCGGGTCAGCGCGGCGGCGCGCTCGAACTCCGCCTGAGCCTCATCCGGGCGCCGGAGTTTCATCAGCAGGTCCCCGCGCACGCTCGGCAGCAGGTGGTAGCCCTGCAGCGACGGCTCGGCCGCGAGCGCGTCGACCAGGTCGAGACCAGCCTGCGCGCCGTAGGCCATCGACACGGCGACCGCCCGGTTCAGCTCGACTACCGGCGAGGGCGTCAGCTGGGCCAGGATCGCGTACAGCTCGGTGATGCGCGCCCAGTCCGTATCCTCCGGCCGGAACGCGCGGGCATGACAGGCGGCAATGGCGGCTTGCAGCGCGTAGGGGCCGCGGGCACCGCCGAGCTCCTCCGCCCGGGCGAGAGCCGCCAGGCCGCGGTTGATCAGCAGCCGGTCCCAGCGTGCCCGGTCCTGGTCCAGCAGCAGGACCGGCTCCCCGGCCGGACCGGTGCGGGCGCGGACCCGGGACGCCTGGATCTCCATCAGCGCGACCAGTCCATGTACCTCAGCCTCATCGGCGGTCAGCTGAGCGAGGATGCGGCCGAGCCGCAGGGCGTCCTCGCAGAGCGCCGGGCGCATCCAGTCGTCGCCGGCCGTGGCTGAGTAGCCCTCGTTGAAGATCAGGTAGATGACCTCAAGGACGGACGAGAGCCTGGCCGGCCGCTCCTCGGTGCCCGGCACCTCAAAGGGCACCTGCGCCTTGGCCAGGGTTTTCTTGGCCCGGACGATACGCTGCGCGATCGTTGGTTCCGGCACCAGGTACGCCCGCGCAATCTCGGCCGTGGTCAGGCCGCCGAGCAGGCGCAGCGTCAGAGCGACCCTGGCCTGCACGGCAAGGACCGGGTGGCAGGCGGTGAATACCAGCCGCAGCAGGTCGTCGTCGATGTCGTCGGAGAAGGCGCGGTCGAAGTCAGGCGTGACGGCGTTACCTTCCGCCTCCAGCGCGCGGCCGATCTGCGCGTACTTCAGATGCAGCTCCCGGTTCCTGCGGAACAGGTCGATCGCCCGGCGCTTGGCGACGGTCATCAGCCAGGCGCCGGAATTGCGGGGAACTCCCGATTCAGGCCACTGCTCCAGGGCCGCGACCACGGCATCCTGGGCGAGTTCCTCGGCCAGCCCCACGTCGTTGGTGTACCGCGCGAGTCCGGCGATGAGCCGCGCCGACTCCATCCGGACGACGGCCTCGATCGCCGCATGAGTCTCCGAGGCGGTCACGACAACCGATCACACCACCTGCAAGCCGGCCGGGCAAGCTAGCGCCCGGTCGCCCTGACCACCACGGCCGCGCGACGGACGGGCGGTCAGGGCCAGGCAGGCGCAACCGGTTCGGCACGGACGGCTGCCCGGGCCCCGGCGAGCACACGCAGCAGCGACCGGTGAGGATGCCGGGCCAGGCGGGCGTCAGCGGCAGCGACGCAGCCGCCGGGTGGTGCCAGATCCCGCCGGGTGGTGCCAGATCCGCGGACCCGGCACCACCCGCTGGCGTCGTGGCTGTCCCCGCTCCGAACGCGCCCCGGCGGGGTCAGGGCCGAGCCCCGCAGCGCTGGTCAGGATCAGTAAACGGTCCTGATCGTCGTGTCGCCCTCGCCGACGATGCGCAGGAAGCGCTTCGTCCACTCGATCACCTCGTCCTTGTCCCGGCACTCGAGCAGCGCCCAGCCGCCGATCAGTTCCTTGGCCTCGGTGAAGGGCCCGTCGATGACGTTGAACTCGCCGTTGTGGTACGCCACCCTGGTGGCCTCCTCCACCGGGCCAACCCCGCCGGTGGCCAGCAGGACCCCGGCCTTGGTCGCCTCCTCCACGAACTTGCCCATCTCGGCCATGAGTTCCGGGGTCGGCGGCGGCATCGGCGTGGACGGATCGCCCAGCGTGTACCCGAGGTATCGCATCTTCTTGGTCCCTTCTGTCGGTGACCGGCCGCCCGGCCGGCGGCCGGAGCGGGCCGGCGTTAGCGGCCTTGACTCTCGCCTGCCCTTTCTTGCCCCTGCGTCGAACGCGGTCCGGCCAGATCGACACCGGCCTGAAGATTTCTGCCGCGAGTCCCGGGCCGGCCGTAACCGCCCCGGCGCGCGTCGGCCTGGCGTTACGCGGCCCGGGTGGCCAGGCCTCTGGCGCCGCCTGCCTCGGCCAGGCGGTCCATAAGCACCCCAGCCAGGCGCAGGACCTTGCGCTCGGTCGGCATCAGCTCACCGGCCAGCGTCGTCACAGCCAGGCGTCCCGCCTCCGGCCGGGCACGCAGGCTGGCGCTCTCGCTACGCTGGCGCCGTGGGCAGGGACGCCGACCGTCAGCACGTGCCGGCGCCGATGCGCGATGTCCGGCTGCTCGGCAGGCTGCTCGGCGACGTGCTCCGCGAGTCCGGCGGCCAGGACCTGCTTGATGACGTAGAACGGCTGCGGCGCTCCGTCATCGCGGCCCGGCGGCCCGAGTCGGGCGACCGTGCCGTCGACGAGGTCACCGACTTGGTCGCCTCCTGGCCGCTGCAGCGCGCCGAGGCGATCGCGCGCGAGGGCACCGGGGAAGCCGACCTGGCCTACGGCGGCCCGGCGGAATTCATCGCCGACCTGCGCATGGTGCAGGATGCCTCGGTGGCTCAGCAGCTGGCGACACGCCGACCGCGGCCCATGAAAGGTTCAGGCCGGTGGCGGACAAGATCGAGGCCGGCGCCCTGCGCGCGTACCGGGCGCTGGTCGAGGCGGAGGGCTTCGCCGACTGGTTCGCCAGGATCAGCCCGCTCGCGGAGATCAGTGGGATGCGGATCGGGTCCCGGCCGACCCGCCGGGGCGGGCCCCGGCCGCGGGCGCCGGGCTCGATGACCTGCGGGCGATCCCGTGGGTCTTCGCGTGGGCGCAGACTCGGGTAAACCTGCCCGGCTGGTTCGGCCTCGGCAGCGGCCTCGCGGCAGCCGCGGGCGGCGGCCGCGGCCTGCACGAGGCGCGCGCGGCCTACCGGGCATGGCCGCTGCTCGGCGTCCTGCTGGACAACGCGGAGATGAGCCTGGCCAAGACCGACCGCCGGATGGCCGAGCGCTACCTCGCGCTCGGCGGCCGGGCGGACCTCACTGCGATGGTGCTGGCCGAGTACGACCTGACCAGGCGCCTCGTGCTGGCCGTGACCGGCCACCACAGGCTGCTGTCCGACCGGCCGGTGCTGTCCAGAGCCGTCGCGCTGCGCGATCCGTACGTCGACGCGCTCTCGCACCTGCAGCTGCGCGCTCACCGCGCTGCGCCGCGGCGACGCCGAGCGTGACCGGCTGGAGCGGCTGCTGCTGCTCACCGTCAACGGCGTCGCGGCCGGCCTGCAGAACACTGGCTGACGCCGCCGACGCGGCGATCATGCGCGGCGGCGAACGGCCCGGTAGGCTGGCGAGCCACAGCCCTTTTGGGCGGATCGCTCCCGGCTCCGAGTAGTGGGGATTCACCGATGCGACGGATTCTGCCAGCACTGGCCGCTGTAGCCACGACAGCCTTGGTCGCCGCCTGCGGCAGCAGCGGCGGGGGCGGCGGCACCGGCAGCGCGGCGCCATCAGGCAGCGCCAGCGCGAGCGCCGCCAGCTGCTCGAACGCTGCGATCCAGAAGGATCTCTACACCCGCGGCGTGCTGACCGTCGCGACGGACAATCCGGTGTTCACGCCGTGGTTCGAGCACAACAACCCGTCGAACGGCAAGGGCTACGAGAGTGCGGTTGCCTACGCGATAGCGGCCCAGCTTGGCTTCAAGAAGTCACAGCTGCAGTGGGTCAAAGAGCCGTTCACTAGCTCATACGCTCCGGGTCCGAAGCGGTTCGACTTCGACATCAACGAGATTTCGGTCACTCCGCAGCGGGCGACGGCTGTGACGTTCTCGGCCAGCTACTACGACGTGCAGCAGGCGATCGTGGCGCTAAAGAACACGCCGATCGTGACGCATCACTCGCCGGCCGATCTGAAGAAGTACCTCTATGGCGATCAGGTCGGGACCACGGGCCTTACCTTCATCACCGGCAAGATCCAGCCGACCGCCCAGCCCAAGGTGTTCGATACGCTGAGCGAGGCCACGGCCGCGCTGGCAGCGCACCGGATCCAGGCCATCGTCACTGACACGCCCACCGCGCAGTACATGGCGTCAGCGCAGCTCAAGCACGGCGTCCTGGTAGCCCAGTTCCCGACCACCGGCGAGCACTACGGCCTGCTGTTCCACCTCGGCAACCCGCTGGTCAGCTGCGTCAACAAGGCCATCGCGACGCTGAAGAGCAACGGCACCCTGCCTGCGCTACAGCAGAAGTACCTGAAGCTCTACCTCCGCTTCCCCACGATCCAGCCCTGACGCGGCGGGATAGCTAGCCGTTCGCGGCATGCATGGACGACAACGGGACCGGTCCGGCAGTCGACCCCTTCGCCGGGCTTCCCGGCGCCTCGGCCAGGAGCCTTGGCGGTGCCTGGCAGGCGCCCGGCGACTTTGGCGGCGCCGGGCGCGGCTCGCGGATGCTCGGCGGCACCGGCCGCAGGGCGACCGTCATCTCGACAGTCAGCACTCTGGTCATGCTCGCGGCGCTGGCCGCGGTGTTCCTGCTGGCGCCGGGCGCCCGGCAGGTAGAGCATGCCTTCTTCAACCCGCACGACATGTGGCAGTCGTTTGTCGGCAACCCCCGGGCGGGCTACTACTCTGTCGGGGCGGCTATCTGGCTGAACATCAGGATGTTCATCGCCGCCGAGGTGCTCATCCTCGTGCTGGCCCTGGTCATCGCCCTGATCCGGCAGTCCACGCACCCGGCGATGTTCCCGATCCGCACCCTCAGCACGATCTACGTGGATTTCTTCCGCGGCGTACCGCTGATCCTCGTCATCTTCGCCATCGGCCTGGGCATCCCGGCCCTGAGCCTTCCCGTCGTCTCGAGCCAGTCTGATGCGATCTACGGGGTGGCGGCGCTCGTCTTGTCGTACTCCGCCTACGTCTCGGAGGTCTACCGCGCGGGCCTGAACTCGGTGCACCAGAGCCAGGTGGCTGCGGCGCGGTCGCTCGGGCTGTCGCACCGGTCGGCACTGCGCCACGTGATCCTTCCGCAAGCCGTCAGGAACATCATCCCGCCGCTGCTGAACGACTTCATCAGCCTGCAGAAGGACACGGCCCTCGTCGGAATCCTTGGGACCATCGAGGCAAACAAGGCGGCCGACATTTACAGCGAACAGGTGTTCAACTTCTCGAGCTTCACCGTGGCGGCCATCCTCTTCCTCATCCTTACCATCCCGCTTGCCCGCTTCACCGATCATCTGATCGACCGGGATCGCCGGCGGCGCTTGGCCGGGGCGGCAAGATGAGCGCGGACGGACCGGCCGGAGACGCCCGGCTCGCGCCGGATGAGGGTGTGGCCATCCGCATCGAGGGCCTGCATAAGTCGTTCGGCACCAACGAGGTGCTGCGGGGGATCGACCTGTCCGTGGCCACGCACGAGGTGATCTGCCTGATCGGCGCGTCCGGATCGGGAAAATCGACGCTGCTGCGCTGCGCGAACCTGCTGGAGCCCATTGAAGCCGGGAAGATCAGCCTGTGGGGCCGCGAGATCACCGGCCGGGGGGTGAACCAGAATCTCGTCCGCCGGTACATCGGGATCGTCTTCCAGTCGTTCAACCTCTTCCCGCACATGACCGTGCTGCAGAACGTGACGCTGGCGCCGAGAAAGGTGCTGGGCACGCCCATGGCCAGGGCACAGCAGGAGGCCAGGGCGCTGCTGAGCCGGTTCGGCCTGGACGACAAGGAGTCCGAGTTCCCGGACCGGCTCTCCGGCGGCCAGCAGCAGCGGGTCGCCATCGTGCGGGCACTCGCCATGCGACCGCAGATCATGCTGCTTGACGAGGTAACGAGCGCGCTGGATCCCGAACTCGTGGCCGAGGTGCTCGATGTCATCCGCGAGCTTGCCGCCTCGGGCATGACGATGCTGATCGCCACGCATGAGATGGGCTTCGCTCGCGACATCGCGCACC
This sequence comes from Streptosporangiaceae bacterium, assembly GCA_035299845.1. GTDB lineage: Bacteria > Actinomycetota > Actinomycetes > Streptosporangiales > Streptosporangiaceae > Palsa-506. Next base: position 9,703 of record DATGVY010000637.1, on the reverse strand, counting down.
GGGTCTGCTTCCTCGAAGAGGGGCGCATCATCGAGGACGCGCCGCCTGCCGAGCTGTTCACTGCGCCGAAGGACGAGCGGACGCAACGTTTCCTGCGGCGGATTATCGCGGCCGGCCGTCTCTGACGAACGTCAGCGGCGCCCAGGGTGTTCATGCTGCCCTTGCCGACCGTTTCATGATCCCGGGGCAGTCACTGTGACTGAGAAATCCCCGGGATCATGAAACCCGCAGCCGTGTAGGCGACAGCCACCTCGGCGGCCAGCGCAGCGTTGTCGGCGATCAGCTGCCGGTTGACCTCGGCGCTGCGGCCATCGCTCAGCTCCGATACCAGCGCCAGGACGGCGGGAGTCACAGCCTGTCCGGTCACCCCGGCCCGCCGCACCTGCTCGACCGCCGTGGCGATCAGTGGCTCAATGTCCAGGCCGGCTCCGGGCGGCCGGGTCAGCAGGATTCCCGACCCGGGATTCAGCTCCCAGTGGCAGGCAGCGATCCTGGCCGTCTCCGGCGCGCTTGACGCCGCCGCCGACACGGCCGGCCCGGGCTCGGCGCTGTAGAAGGCGGGCATGGTCGCGGTCTGCCAGCCCAGCACCGGCACGCCGAGGGTCTCGAGCAGCTCGGCTGTCGCCGGGACATCGAGGATGGACTTCACTCCCGAGGAGACCACGACAGCAGGGGTGCGCGCGATCTGCAGCAGGTCGCCGGAGATATCAAGGTTGTCCGCGTAGCCGCGGTGCACTCCGCCGATCCCGCCGGTGCCGAGGAACCTGATGCCGAGCAGGCGGCAGATCGCCAGCGTGCCGCCGACCGTTGTCGCCCCGAGGGCGCCCTGTACGATGCAGGGCGCGAGATCGCGGGCGCCGACCTTGCGGGCGGCCGGACCCGCCGCGGCGAAACGCTCAAGTACCGGCCGGCTCATCCCGGCCAGCACGGCGCCGTCGGCAACGCCCATGGTGGCCGGCGTGGCCCCAGCCGCCCGGATCCGCTCCTCAGCGGCCAGCGCGGCACTCAGGCCCTGCCCGTCGGCGAAGCCATGGGCCACGAGGGTGGTCTCCAGCGCGACGACCGGCCGGCCGAATCGCAACGCCTCCGCGACCTCCGGCGCCACCTGCTGCTGGACAGTCACGGCATCGCTCCCATCCTCGCCACCGCCCTCGCCGCGGCCTGCAGGCCAAGGCCGATCCCGCCGAGCAGGTAGCCAGCGGCGAACGCATCCCCGGCACCCGTCGAGTCGACCGGCCTGGTTGCGACTGCGGGATAGACCTGGCCGCCGGCCCGGACGCCGGCCGGCCCCAGCTTCACCACCAGCTCACAGCCGGGCAGGTCGCCGATGGCGGCCGCCTCTGCCTCGTTGCCCAGCACCACCGCCGGGCGCAGGCGGCCAAGGAGGGCGCGGAAGCGCCCGATTCCGTAGCCGCGCAACGCCGCGGTCGAGGACAGATCCACGCTCAGCCGCGGGGCCAGGGCCGCGGCGGCGATCGCAGCGCCGGCCACCGGAGCGGCGACCAGGCTGTAGGCGGGCAGATGCAGCCAGGTGCACTCAGCGAACCACCGAGCCTCCAGGGCACTGGCGTCCAGCTGCGGGCCGACTCCGCGGTCGGTCAGCATCGACCGCGCGGCGCCCCGCTCGGAAAGCGAGACCACCACCCCGGTCCGGCCGCCGAGCACCGGCCCCACGAGATCGACGCCGCGGCCGGCCAGCTCGGCAGCGACAAGGCGGCCGGCCAGATCGCCTGCCTGCGCGGCGACCAGCCTGGCCCGGCCACCGAGCGCGCAGACCCAGGCAGCGACGTTGGCCGCCTGCCCGCCGACGCCGACCGCGGTGACCGCGGTGGTGTCGGTCTCCTCCGCGAGCGGCTCGGCCAGGCGCACGACAACGTCAAGGTGAGCATCGCCCAGGACGCAGATCACGCCGAGCCGAAAGGAGCGTCGGCTGCCGCGTCGCCGCGGCCCGGCCGCTCTCCCGTGCACATGAGTGCAGCGTAACCAGTCCGGCTGACGCCGAAACTAGCCCGGCAGGCAGGCAGCTTCCCCGGCCCGGCCGGAGACCGCTCGCCGCAGCCCGCGAGAGCCTTCAGGCCTGGCGGCCGGCTGGGGCGATCCGCCGGCCGGCGCCACGATCCGCGACCTCAGCCGGCCAGCGGGATCGCGAAGACGGACGTCGTCGCCGGCCGGGGCGATCCACGGCCGACGCCACGGTCCGCGACCTCAGCCGGCCAGCGGGATCGCGAAGACGGCCGCGGTCGCCGGCCGGGGCGATCCGCCGGCCGGCTCCACGTCCGCGACCTCAGCCGGCCAGCGGGATCGCGAAGATGGGCGTGGTCGTCGGCTGGGGCGATCCGCCGGCCGGCTCGACGGTCACTCCCGCCTTGTCTCCTGCCGCGAGGCCGGACGCGAGGACCGGAGCAGTGCGGCCCCCGCTCGGGGCCGGCAGCAGGCCTGCCGACCGGTTGCTTCCCGGCGCTATCAGCCAGAGTTGGTAGACCTTGCCGGCCGGCAGTGGCGGCAGGCCAGCGGTCGTAACGAACATCTTGTGGCTGGCCTCGGAGAACACCACCGTGGCCGTGCCGCCGACCGACGTGCGGTGACTGACGATTCTGGCATCGGGAGCAGTTAGCACCGCCTCGATGGCCTGCTCCTGCGCCTGCACGCGATCGAGCTGGTGCTGCGTGGCGGACTGCATGATCCCCAGCACCACCGCGACTGCCACCGCGGCCGCTGCCGCCACTGCAGCCAGCCGGGGAATCCACGCGGAGCGCGGCTTGGGGGCCGGGCGCTGGTCCATGACCGGCGGGTGCTGGCGCGTCCTCGCGGCTGTTGTCAGGACCCGCTCCCTGAGCTGCGGCGGAGGTACCCGGGCAACCGCGAGCGCGAGCCGGGTCGCGGTCTCGTGCAGGCCGCGTACCTCGTGCGAGCATGGCTGGCAGCGCTGCAGATGGTGCTCGAAGCGCTCTCGTTCGGCGTGCTCCAGGGCGTCGAGCGCGTAGGCCCCGGTGAGAGTGTGCAGATCGTGCCGGAGGAGCGTCACCAGGTCACCTCCATGCAGTCGCGCATCCGGATCAGGCCGTCGCGGATCCTGGTCTTGATTGTTCCGAGCGCCACGCTGAGCAGCCCGGCGACCTGGCGGTAGGTGTATCCCCCGTAGTAGGCGAGGGTGATCGACTCACGCTGCAAGTCCGTCAGCGAATTCAGGCAGCGGCGCACCCGCTCCCTGTCGAGGTTGGCCTCGACCTCCTCGGCGACCTCATCAGGGGACGCCGCAGCGACGGCCGCCGACTTCTGGTTACGCTGCGTCTCGGCGCTTGCCGATCGCACCCGGTCGATCGCCCTCCGGTGGGCGATCAGCATCACCCAGGTCATCGCGCTGCCCCGGGACGGGTCAAAGCGTGATGCGTTCCGCCACACCTCCAGCAGGACTTCCTGCGCGACCTCCTCGGACTGGGCCGGATCCCTGACCACCTTGCGGATCAGGCCGTACGCCGGGCCCGCCAGCCGGTCATAGACCTGCTCGAACGCTGTCTGATCGCCGCGCGCTACCCGCGCGAGCAGCCAGTCCAGGTCCCGGTCGTCCCTCTCCTGCGGACCGGTGCCCGGCTCGGGCGCGCGCATGTCGCGTGGGTTCATACCGTCCATTCGAGGCCCCCCCGGGCGGCAGATTGGTGCCCCGGGCACCGAAATCAGTTTCCGGTCAGATCTGTCCTGTGCTGGCCGGATAAATCCTAGCCACTAGCTCCCCGCAGGGCACCGGAGTTGCCTGCCGCCGTTGCCAGCTCGAAGACGAACAGTGGCGCGTCGACCGTGCCGACCCCCGATGCCAGGTCATACCCGGGCCTGGCCCTGAACCCGTGCACGGTTCGCAGCCTCGTGCGCTGGCGGAAGGACACCGTGTTGCCGCCGGTGACGACATCCACGATGCCGGGCAGGTGCTGGGCCGACATGCGGTAGAGGAACGGGTTGATCACCCCGAGCGGCCGGCCAGCGACCTGATCGGCCAGCGCGACGATGCCAGCGAACTCGGGCGTGGCCTCGCTGGTTCCGCAGGTCGGGTACCACCCGGCGGGCTGTCCCTGGAAGCTCTGGTACATGTCGGCGGCTCCGTTGCAGGCGGCGCTCATCGAGATGTCCGGCACGCCGCGACGGGAGCCGACAATAGCCGCCACGCCGTCCTGGTAGCTCGGGCGGCCGAAGATGACCGACTTGCCGCCGCCGCCCGCCAGCGGACTCGGCCCGTTTCCGCCGACGATGAACTTGTTCGCCGGCCCGCTGAAAGTGTCGTTCCACACGGTGTCGGGCCTGCTGTGCCTGCCCTTCGCCGTGAGGTGCAGCCGCGTGCCGCCCACGCCGGTGACTAGCGGGTCGCTGTCAGGCCAGGACGTCACCCGGTGCAGGTAGTAGGTGATCTTATTGGACTTCACGTCCGCCGCGCCGCTGTCGCCCGAGGCCGCGAGCACGGTCACCCCGCTGCGCGCCGCGGCGATATACGCGCCTCGCAGCCGGAGCAGGGACCTCCTGGACGGGAAGGTCTGCTCCGTCGCGCTGAAGCTCTGGCTGATGACGCTGCCGAGGTGATGGCTGATCACGTACTTCTCTGCCCTGACGATCTGCGGGAAGCCGGTCGTGCCCTCGTTCTCCGCCGTCGGGGTCTCGACGAGCAGGATCCTGGCACCCGGCGCCATCGCGTGGGCGTACTCCACGTCCAGGTCGGTCTCGCCGGCCCAGCCCTCCCGGCTGGGTGTCGGCCGGTAGCGAGGGACCCTTCCGGCTGGCCGGATGACCCGCAGCGAAGGTGGCGCCGGAAGCCCGGCCACCCGGTCGAACACCCTCAGATCGCGGCGGACGGTGGGGGATCCGAAGGAGTCCACGATGACGATCGTCTGGCCCCTGCCGTCGATTCCCCTCCGTAGCAGTGCAGGCAGGCGGTAGACCCGCTCTAGCTGCCTCGGGAGATAGCAAGCGATCTTGAATTTCCGCTCGCAGAACGCTGTTGTCGGGGGCAGCGGCTGCGCGCCGAGCACATGCACGAAGGCCGGGCGGATGGAGACGATCCCGGCCAGCGAGCCGGTCGCGCGGCCGACGGCCGGCCTGACCGCGACTGGCCTCACTGCGGCCGGCGTCACCGCAGAAAGCCCCACCGCAGAAGGCCCCACCGCAGAAGGCCCCACCGCAGAAGGCCCCACCGCAGAAGGCCTCACCCCGCGGAAGGCCTCACCACGGAAGGCCTGACGGCGCTGGCACCGCCAACCGCCACCGCAAGCAACGCGGCTCCGGCGGCAGCCGGCGTCCCCGCAGAAAGCCTCACCGCAGAAGGCCTCACCGCAGAAAGCCCCACCGCAGCCGGCGTCACCGCGGAAGGCCTCACCGCGGAAGGCCTGACGGCGCTGGCACCGCCAACCGCCACCGCGAGCAACGCGGCTCCGGCGGCAGCCGCCGCTGGCCTCGCTAGGCGCATGGGATCTCCCCGGAAGACGGCGGCTTGCGGCGCGGATTCGTGCAAAGTATGACAACCGTGATCTCGCGCAGGTAGATCGGCGGCACCGCCCGGCTGGCAGCCCCGCGCGACGGCACCACTCAGCGTAACGACCCGAGTTCTGTCCGTAGTGAGGTGGTCCCGCCTAGCGCACCGCGGTCGCGGGTACCGTGAGGGCAGGCGGCGGATCGGAGACCCGCGAGATGAAGCTCAAGCTTGACCTGCATGACATCTATAACCGGGGCCAGGACATCGACCGCGCCTTGCGGGACATTATCGATGAGGCCGTGCGGAAGAAGGCGCCGCTGGTTGAGATCATTCCGGGAAAGGGCTCAGGGCAGCTCAAGAAGAGAGTGCTCCGGTTCCTTGAGCAGAAAGAAATCAAGGCGCTCTACCACCGTGTCGAGAAGGACTCCAAGAACTTCGGCCGCCTGTTCGTCCATTTCCGCTGGTAGCCGCCGCGGCAGCCCCGGCCAGATGCCGGGGCCCGGCGGCCGTGTCAGGATGAACGCATGAAAGCCCTGATACGCGTGCTGGTCACGGCAGTCGCGCTGGCCGTGGCGACTGCCGTCATCTCCGGCATCCAGCTGCGCACCGGCAGCACCGTGTCCAAGGCCGCCACGCTGATCGTCGTGGCCCTGATCTTCGGCGTCGTGAACGCCGTCCTGAAGCCGATCGTCAAGACCGTCGGCTGCCTCTTCTACATCCTGACCCTTGGCCTGATCGGCCTCGTCGTCAACGGGCTGCTGCTCTGGCTGACCAGCTGGGTGGCCGGCAAGCTATCCCTGCCGTTCCACATCACCGGGTTCTGGGCGGCCTTCTGGGGAGCGATCATCGTGGGCGTCGTCGGGTGGCTGCTCAATATGTTCGTCGGCGATCGCGGGCGCGGCAACGAAGCCGACAGCTAACCCGAGGTTCCCCCAGGCCTATGGGACCCGTCATATTTGCCCAGGTCATAGAGCTTCAGGCGGCGAATCTACATGTCTGCGTGTCGTCATGGTGCACCACGTTTCCCCTGGTGAACACGGATATCAGTGCATCCGGAGGGGAACTTCGGGCTAACCGGCGGCCTGGTGCCGGTGAGCCCGAACCCGGCCGCCGGCGCCGCCCGCGGGCCGGTCACCGGCTGACCGGTAACTCGCGGACCGGCCGCCGCGGCCGGCCGCCGGGCAGGTAGGCGTCGCCGAGCCAGAACGCGGCGGCCATCACGGCGAGAACGGCGCAGACGGCCAGCGCGTTGAGCGTCACGACGGCGTATCCGTGTTTCGCCACGTCGATGAACGGATAGGGGTACCACCCGGCCACGTAGCCGTGCAGCAAGGTGTAGGCCAGCCACGCGACTGGCCAGGCCAGCGACCACCCGACCGTCCGCGCATCGCTGCGGGGACGCGGGCCGAAGGCCAGCCAGCCGATCACCGCGGCGAGCGGCACGACATAGTGAAAGACGGCGTCGGTAGCTACCGCCCAGCCGTGCAGCTGCTGCTGAGTCCGCAAGACGGTGGTGTAGACGACGCCAGTGACGCTGATGCCGACCAGCGCGTCCAGCCGCAGCACCCGCCACCAGCGGCCGTCCCGGCCCGGCGCCAGCATCAGCGAGAACGCGGCGACCGCGACCAGTATGTTGCTCTGGACCGTGAAGAAGCTGAACATGCGGACGAACCGGGTCGGCACCGGCACCGTCCCGTTACGCACATTCAGCACCGACTGCACCACCAGTGCTGCTACGACAAGCAGCCCGACGGCCCCGTTAAAAATCTGGCTGGTCAGCACGCGGGGGTCAGCGCGCACCGAAGCCACCGCATCCACCGCCCGGGCGCCTAGCCGGCGCTCGCGGGGGCCCGCGCGCCCGGCCCGGCGCCTTGCCCGGCACCCGTCCCTGCGCCCGTCCCCGGGCCGAATCTGCTCCGCTCGAGGAAGCGGCCTGCACCCTGGGTGCCGAGGAACTTCCCGTCGCGGACAATGACGCTGCCCCGCTGCAGCACGACCTCCGGGACGCCGCAGACGGAACGGCCCTCGTAGCAGCTGTAGTCGACGCGCATGTGGTGCGTGGCGGCCGAGATCGTCCGCCGCGCCGCGGGGTTGAAGACGACGATGTCAGCGTCCGAGCCTGGCGCTAGCGTGCCCTTGCGCGGGTGCAGCCCGAACATCCTGGCCGGGGCGGTGGCGATCAGCTCGACGAACCGCATCGGGGTGATGTGGCCGGCCGCCACGCCGCCGTCCCACAGCAGCGTGTAGCGGTCCTCCACGCCGGGCAGCCCGTTGGGGATCGCGGAGAAATCGTCGGCGCCGAGGGACTTCTGGTCCTTGTAGTCGAACGGGCAGTGGTCGGTGGAGACAACCTGCAGGTCATCGGTGATCAGCCCGCCCCAGAGCTCCGCCTGGTGGTCGGCGGTCCGCAGCGGCGGTGAGCAGACGAACTTGGCGCCCTCGAACCCCGGCCTGGCCAGGTCATCAAGGGAAAGGTACAGGTACTGCGGGCAGGTTTCCGCGTAGGCAGGCACGCCGCGGCTGCGGCCCTCGCGTACCGCGGTGAGCGCCTCGCGGGAACTGAGATGGACGATATAAACTGGCACGCCGGCCAGCTCGGCCAGCGCGATCGCCCGGTGCGTCGCCTCGCCCTCCATCGAGGACGGCCGGGTCAGGCCATGGTTGACCGGCGCGGTCTTGCCCTCGGCGAGGTAGCGCTGGACGAGCACGTCGATGGCGCCGCCGTTCTCGGCGTGCATCATGATCAGGCCGCCGTTGTCGGCGGTGCGGCTCATCGCCCGGAAGATCGCCGCGTCGTCCAGCATGAACACGCCCGGGTAGGCCATGAAGAGCTTGAACGACGGGACGCCGCGGTCGATCATCGCGTCCATCTCGCGCAGGATCTGCTCGTTGATCTCGCGCACGATCAGGTGCAGCCCGTAGTCGATGTGCGATTTCGGGCCGGCCTTCTCCAGCCACCGGTCCAGTCCCTGCGACAGGCTCTCGCCGTAGCTCTGCACCGCGAAGTCGACGATGGTGGTCGTGCCACCCCAGGCGGCCGCTGCCGTGCCGGTGGCGAAGTCATCGGAGGCGAACGTGCCGCCGAACGGCAGCTCCATGTGGGTGTGCACGTCGATCCCGCCCGGCATGACGTAGCGGCCGGCCGCGTCGATGACCGTGTCAGCGGCGCCGAATCCGGTGCCGATGGCCTGGATCTTCTCCCCGTCGATGAGGACGTCGGCGCGGGACATATCAGTGGCCGTGACCACCGTCCCGTTGCTGATCAGCGTCGTCATGGCAGCTGCTCCGCCAGCTCACCGTAGGTCTCCGGCCGGCGGTCGCGGAAGAACTGCCAGGTATTGCGTACCTCGCGGATCTCGTCCAGGTCGAGATCGGCGACCAGCACCTCGTCCTCGCTGTCCGACGCCTGGGCGATGATCTTGCCGCGCGGGCTGCAGAAATACGATGACCCGTAGAACTTGTGCGTGGACAACGGCGGCTCGGTGCCGACCCGGTTGCTCGCCGCGATCCAGAAGCCGTTGGCGACAGCGTGGGCGGGCTGCTCGAGTTCCCACAGGTAGCGCGACAGCGACTCGACGGTGGCCGACGGGTTGAAGACGATCTCGGCGTTCTTGATGCCGAGCTCGCGGGCGACCTCGGGGAAGTGCCGGTCGTAGCAGATGATCAGCCCGATCCGGCCGGCCGAGGTGTCGAAGACCGGGTAGCCGAGGTTGCCGGGCTTGAAATAGAACTTCTCCCAGAAGCACGGCCCGACATGGGGGATGTGCGTCTTGCGGTACTTGCCGACGATGGAACCGTCGCGCTCGATGACGCAGGCGCTGTTGTAGTAGACGCCGGGCTGCTCCTCCTCGTACCACGGGACGATCAGCACGACGCCGTTCTCGCGGGCGACCTCGCGCATCCGGCTGACGATCGGGCCGTCCTCCGGCTCCGCGGTGTCGTACCACTTGGCGTCCTGCTCCGCGCAGAAGTAGGGCCCGTGGAAGATCTCCTGCAGGCCGACGACCTGCGCTCCCCGGCTGGCCGCGTCGGCGATCATCGCGATGTGCTTGTCCACGGCCTGCTGCTTGGACATGTTGGCGTGTGCCTGGATCAGCGCCGCGCGCACGGTTCGCATCGGTGAGCTCCTCTCGCCTGCCACTGCCTGGTCTGGCCTGCCCTGCCCGGCCTGCGTGGCGCCGCCCGGTCTTGCGGGCCGCTGCCCGGCCCTGCCCGGCCCGCCCGGCCCGCCTTGCCCGCCTGGCCCGCCTG
>DATGVY010000636.1:0-8376 GCA_035299845.1 Streptosporangiaceae bacterium | reverse complement strand
GGGCGGGCAAGTCATCGCTGATGCGGATCGCCGCGACGGTGACCAGGCCGACCAGCGGGCGGGTGCTGTTCGACGGCGCCGATGCGGTGGCCAGGCCGGACCGGCTGCGCCGGACTCTGGGCTACCTGCCGCAGGACTTCGGTGTCTACCCGCACCTGTCCGCGCGGGAGTTCCTGGCCTACCTGGCCGCGGTTAAGGGCCTGCCGGCCGGGGCCGCGCGGAAGCGGATCGGCGAGTTGCTCGACTTCTTCGGCCTGGCCGGGGCGGGAAGGCGGCCGCTCGGCTCCTACTCCGGCGGGATGCTGCGCCGGGTCGGGATCGCCCAGGCCCTGCTGGCCGACCCGGCCGTGCTCATCGTCGACGAGCCCACCGCGGGCCTGGACCCCGAAGAACGCGTGGTGGTCCGCAACCTGCTGGCCGACCTGGCCGGCGACCGGATCGTCGTGCTGTCCACCCACATCGTCTCCGACGTCGAGTCGGTGGCCGCCGACATCGCGATCATGGCCGACGGCAGGCTGCTGACCCGGGGCAGCCCGGCCAGCCTGCTCCGCCGGGCCGAAGGCCGGGTGTGGGAGATGACCATCCCCCCGGACGCGGTCACCCCGCTGCGGGAACGGCACCTGGTGAGCCGGATGGTGCGCACCGACGCCGGGGTGCGCGTCCGTGTGCTGGCCCCGGCAGCCCCGGCCCAGGGCGCGGCGCCGGCGCCGCCGGACCTGGAAGACGCCTACCTCACCATCACCCACGCCGCAGCCGGGCCAGTGGCAAGCGGCGCCGCGGAGGCGCGGCGGTGAGCATCCGGGTCCTGGCCGCGCTGGCCGTCGCGGATTTCCGGGAACGGACCCGCCGGCCCGCGTACCTGGTCACCCTCGCCGCCGCGGTCGCCCTCGGCTGGCTGGCGCTGCCCCCGGCCTCGTCACTGTACGTGATCATGAACGCGGGAGGGTACCGGGGCATCTACAACAGTGCCTGGACCGGGACCGCGACCGCGCTGGCCGGATCGCTGTGGCTGATGCTCGGCGGGTTCTACGTGGTGCGCGGCGCGATCGCCCGCGACCAGCGCACCGGGGTCGGCCAGATCCTGGCCGTCACCCCGCTGCGCAGCACCGGCTACCTGGCCGGCAAATTCCTGAGCAACCTGATGGTGCTCGCCTCGATGGCCGGCGCGCTCGCGGTGACCGCGCTCGCCCTGCAGCTGGCGCGCGGCGAGTCCACGGCCGTCGACCCAGGCGCGCTGCTGCTCCCGTACCTGCTGCTCACCCTGCCGGTGCTGGCCGTGACCGCCGCCGCCGCGATCCTGTTCGACACCATCCCGGTGCTGCGGGGCGGGCTGGGCAACATCGCCTGGTTCTTCCTGTGGATGATCACCGCGATCGCCGGCGGCGGCGTGCCGCTGGGCGGGCTCGGTACCATCGGGGCGTCGATGCGCCAGGCCATGGCCGCCCAGCACCTGCGCCCCTCAGAGTTCAGCGTCGGGTTTACCAAGGTCACCCACCCCCTGGCCACCTTCACCTGGCACGGCCTGGCCGCATCTGGCGGCTTTGTCGCCAGGCGGCTGGTGCTGATCACCGCCTCGGTCTGCCTGGCCGTGCTGCCAGCGGCATGGTTCGGCCGGTTCGATCCCGCCCGCGCCCGGCCGCGCCGCGCACCCGCTCCACGCGGCGACCAGGAGCCAGCGCCAGTACCTGCCGTCATGACTGCCCCGGGCCAGCCGACCAGCCCGGCGCGCGCACCCGCCTGCCAGCCGCTGTCACCGGCCACGGCCCGGCCAGGACGTGCCGCCGGGCGGCTGCTGGCCGGCGAGTCGCGCATCCTGGCACACGGCACCTCCCGCTGGTGGTGGCTGGTCGCCGCCGCGATCAACGCCGCGGCCCTCGCCGTCCCCGCCGGCCTGGTCAAGCCCGCCGGCGCCAGCACCGCGCTGCTGCTGTCCGCCGCCTGGATCTGGCCGGTGCTGATCTGGTCCCGGCTGGGCACCCAGCGCCACGAGAACGGGCTCGACACCCTCCTCCGCGCCTACCCCGCCGCTCGCCGGCAGCTGGCCGCCGAATGGGCAGCCGGGCTGGCGCTCACTGCCGCGGCCGGGATCGGGCCGCTGATCCGGATGGCCATCGCCGCCGACCGCCCGGGCGTGGCCGCATGGGCAGCCGGCGCCCTGTTCATCCCCTCTCTCGCGCTCGCGCTCGGCACCGCCAGCCGCACCCACCGCCCGTTCCAGGCCCTCTACGTCATCTTGTGGTACGCCGCGGTCAACCAGGTCAAAGCAGCCGACTACATGGGCACCGTCCTTGTTGGCGGCCGCCCCGCCGGGCCATCATCCGTGATGATCGCCGCGCTGGCCCTGGTCCTGCTCGCCGCCGCGATCATCATCAGCGTGGCACGGCACGCCAGGAGATGACCCTCGCAGTCGCCTCACTCGTCCCCGCCCGGAGCCCGGCGGGAGCATCGATGTGAGCCGGTGTCGCAGGCGGCGGAACCACGGAGCGGGGGTGGCCGCCTTTTCCGGCGGCCGAGTGCCCGCGGCGTCGGCGGCGCGCTGGGCGAAGTAGAGGGCGCGCCCCTGGTCGTCGCGTGCCCTGCCCGCAGCGATCTGATCGTCGGTCCACCGCCTGGCCCAGCGGACTCGCCCTGCGTCGATCCAGTAATGCGAACGGCAGGGGAAACCCCAGTTCCCGATGGACGGCGTGAGGGAGACAGTGTCGCCGTTGTAAGAGAGTTGCCAGTCCGCCGGGGTGATGGGCGTGACGACCTGGTTGCCGCAGCCGCACGCGCACCGGTGCACGGCGGTGCGGTAGGTGATGGAAATGTAGAGGACTCCGCCCGCGCGGTGAAGCACTCATGCAGCTCACGGCGGAACCCCGCCAGGCGGGCAAGCTGCTCGACGCGACCAGGATCCTGCGGCAGACTGTCCATCACGGCCTTTGCAGTCGATCATGTTTCTCTGGCGAGACCACATGATCAGGCAAAGGCCGTATCCATGCCCGGCGACACGCCGGGCATACCACCGCAAGAACTGGCAAGCCGTGTCATGGCACGTCAGGCAGCTTAAATCTCAAGCTTAGGTACATCGGCAGGGACGTGCCTGACATTCTCAAGCTCAACGCTGCGGGCGATCATTGCGATCGTCTGGCGGCGCATGCCCGCCCGGGTCATCGGCGTGATCGCGTCGGGAGCAGCGAGCAGGTTAGCGAGCCATGCGCCGTCGGTGCTCGCGGCTGACCTGCAGATGCACAGATGCGCGTTCTCATCAAGCTCGGCGGTGCCGAGGGTGTCCCGATGGGCAAGCTCGAGGATGTCGCCCAGTCCTTCGCGGACTGCGCTCAGGTCAAGGCGATCGCCTGGCCCGATGTCGTCCGCGCGGGTGATGATTCGCATCACCATCTCCGAGCTGCGGTAGGCCGGCCAGAACCCCCACCTCGGCTGGGCGTACACGCGCGGCGCCGCGAGAGCAGCGATGTCGACGTGCCCCGCCCGAACCTGCGGGGAGATCAGGTCGTACGCGTGGGGGCGGGAGAGCGCCGCGTGCGCACTCGCGTCCACGTGCACGTGGCGCGCTGACACCGCCCCGACGGCCACTTCAGTCCGCCGCATCAGGTTCTGAGCCGCCACGAGGTCCAGGTGCCGAGCGCTTGCCTCGGCCGCTATCAGCGCATGCACCGCGTAGTAGCGAGCGTTCAAGGTCACGGTCGTGACTCCCGGGACGAGCCTGTCCACGGTGTTCAGGACATGCCGCTCGACCGACAACGGGAACCGGCCAGGATAGGTTGCTGACTCCGTACCCGACCATGCGGGACCGAATGTGACGTCGTCGGCCTCCCGCACAGGCATCACAGCCACTGGCTAACTACGCTACCAATCACATAGGCGTTGATAGATCTATTTCTAATAATAAATCAGAAAATGAGCCCGACTAAAACGCGGGCTCCCTCGCTCCTATGCCGTTACCGGCCGACTGCTCCTAAGAATGACCGACATGCGCCCGCCAGCGGTAGACCTTCGGCCGCCTGGAACTACCCGTTCGGCCTGAGCTCGCCGCCTTCGGGCCCTAGTCTGCTGAACTGCCCTCGTAACCGGCGACGGATTCATAAATCCGGGCGCGCAGGCCGGGCGGAGTGCCCTGGCGCCGCTAATGCCGTGGCTCAACGGCCTGGATGTCGCCGGATAGCGTCCAGGTGTCACCAGTAGTCTCGGCGATAAGCACCTGGCCGGCCACGCACAGGTGGTCGGCCGGGTTCCACTGCACCCCGGTGCCGCGAAGACGGACGAGGCTCCCGGTTGTGCCGAGTACCGCCCGCTGGCCGTCGGCCAGGATCCCTCTGATCACGCTTGATGGCTCGCTGGTGGCGGCGGCGATCCTCACGCTGATCTCGCCGAAGTCCGCAAGGTCACCGGGTGCCTGGAACGCCGCGACGGTGCCATCGATCAGCGCCTTGACCAGTTCCGGGCTCGCGACCATGGTGTTCGCGCGCGGGCAGCCCAGTGTGAGGAATACCGCGAACGGCGCGCCTGCCGCTGTCTTTCCGTCGGCGACCTCGGCCTCGGCGCGGTGGATGGCCAGCCATGCCTGTTCCAGCCGCCGGGAGGCCGGGAACCGGCCCAGGCTGGCCCTCGCGAACGCGGCTAGCTGGCGGGCCGACCGCCAGTAGCTGATCTCGCCGGCGGGGCTGATCAGCCGGTACCGGTAGGAGCAGGTGAACCGCTGGCCCGACGGCGGCACGCGGCGCGGCCCGGATGCCAGCTCGAACCGCACTCCGTGCCGGACACCCGGCTGGAAGCAGCCGCTGGCGGCAGCGTCGATGTTGTACAGGACCAGGTTCTCTGCGTCCATGTTCGCGGGCTTGAACCCTGCGTAGCTGGCGTCCAGGATCTCCCCGGTCCCGGCCGTCATCGCCCGCACGGCGAGTCGGAGCGCTTCGCGAGCCTCGCGCTGAACGGCGCTGAGCCGGTCGAACGGGATGTAATGCCGGGCCCACAGCCACACCTCGGCCAGCCCGCCGCCCGGCCCCTGGATCTCCCAATCCGGGCCGGACGCGGCCGCCGTTCCCGGCACAACTGAGCCGCGGGCCGTACCAGGCAAGGAGGGCTCGACCGGGCTCCCGTGGACGACCTCAGCCGGGCTTGCACCCGAGAGCGGCTGGCATGTTCCGCAGCGCCGGACAGCCGCGCCAGTCCGCTGCAGCGCCCACTGATCAAGTTCTGCGAGCGAGGCTGAGCAGATCTTGATGTACGGGCCGGTGAACGGGGACCTGCTGGTGATCGTCCCGCAGGCAGCGCGGTGCAGCCGGCCATGTCCGCGCCCGCTGCGACCGATGTTGATCACGTATCCGTCGCCGTGCGCCGCCAGCCAGGCCAGGTAGCCCCGGTCGCTGTCCCGGAACTCCGCGATGCTCACTGTCGCATTCTCGGCGTGTGGTCCTGCTTCGGGCAACCGCGCACACGGCACCGGCATCGGGTGCGTGGTCGCGGCCTGGAAATGCCCTGACCGCGGTGTGTGATGGTTCCCGTGTGCTGGCACGGACATCTGACGCTCGTCAGTCGTGGTCGATGTCTAGCGGATCGCTTGCCGCGAGGTCGTTCGAGATGTCAGGCTCGCCCTCTGCCCATGGCCACTGCGGAGACCCGTGCCTGCGGAAGAACAGGAAGGCGCGGTCGGCCAGCGACAGTTTCCGGCTGGACTTGGTGTAGGTGAGGACGAGCGGATTGACCGCGATCTTCACCTGCAACCGGTCGATGCGGTCCAGCGCCTGCGTCAGATCGGACAGCCGGATGCCGTTACCGCCTGTCTGAGCGCAGATGCGCTGCAGGAGCACGTTGGAGTCGATGCCCGTCATCAGCTCCTGGTCGCTAGCGTCGGTTGCCGCCTGCAACAGGTGACGGTAGACCTCCAGGCCCTGCGGGAGCTGGCGTATCCCGCGAACGAAATTATCAGCGAACGTCTGGAACCGTCCCTGCATCTGGTCGGCCACCGCCTGCTTCGCCGTCTCCAGGCTCGGCCCCCTCGCGACACGGCGCTTGCCGATGCCATGATGACCAGAATGGATGCCTTCCGCGATGCATAGCTGCGCAGCGAGGCGCTGCAGCAAGCCAACGCTTCCGAACGCCTCGCTCACGAGGTCGTCCACGAGGTTGGTGTCAAAATCGATCCTCAGCGCGTCGGCGCCCTGCCCCAGGACCTGGGCAAGTTCGGAGTCCTCCCAAGTCAGGTGGATGTCCTCGATCCGCCCGTCTAGATCGCCGTTGTAGTAAGTCAGCAGGTGATCCCAGGGCCAGACGCCGATCACCAGGACGAACATGCCGTACTCGCCCATGGCCTTGAGGAGGAACGCGAACTCTCGCTGGGTCTCCTCATCTAGGTAGTGAAAGTCCTCAAGCACGAGCCGCTTGCCCGATGCGACGATAGTCCGCGCGACCCAGAGCAGGTCGGCAGCCGTCTGTCCGATCGGCTCAGTCTCGGTCGTCGTGCTGGACGATACGGTGGCACCTGCCGAGCCCTCGACCTTGGCTTTTGCCAGGATCTTGCCTAGCTCGACCGCGCCCTTGAAGTCCAGCGTGCCCTCGATGTCACGCGTCCTGGACATATGAAGAGTTGCCACGACTCCGAGGCGTCCGAGCGCTTCCCGGAGCAGCGAGGTCGCCGACGAGCTCGGCTGGCACTGGACCACGATGGCATCATCGTCGCGGAGCCCCTTGGTGCGGAGCCAGGACTTGCCCTGCTTGCTGCCACCGTGCACTGCAACGTGCCGTTGCGAGCCGAGCGCGCGCTTGAAGCGCTCATCGAGACCGCCGCGGTCGACGTACGACCTGCTGTCGACGTTGGCGCTGATGCCGAATACATCATCCAGGGCAACCACGAGTCCAAGCCTAGGAGCTACAGGGACCTCAGCCGCCGCCGGCAGTACTGGTCGGCGAGAGCGGCGGCCTCAGCGTCGCGTGGGCGGCCTTTGAAAGCGGCGAACGCGTCCGCGGCGGCGAACCCTAACTGCCCCGCTCGCGCATCGGCGACGAGGCAGACATCGCGGCGCAAATGCTGCTCAGTGGGCGTTGGCCTGCTCGCCGCCTGGTATAGAGAACGGCATAGAGTCCCAACGCCGGCCGCGGCACCGCCGCATTCTGATCGCTGACATTCGCTGGGACATACTGCCACGTCGAGCAGCCAGAACGATCATGCTTGTTTGCTCGTTGTTTGCTCGGCTGCCCCGGTACGACCCGTCAGCGCCCGGCATAGTCCGGCACCGTGGCTCGGCCCGTCTCGGCCCCGACGTGCACGGACCGGCAGCACGTGATAGCCCCCGGTATAGGCTGATACCTCGCAGAGTAGTAAAAATCGGACTCTTAATCCGCGGGTTCGGGGTTCAAGTCCCTGGCGGCGCACCCGTCCTGACCTGGTGTTATACCCAGCGCAGCCACCTGCGCTGATCTTGGCTGGGGCCGGACTGGGGCCATTCTGGGGCCGCCAACATCAGGCCGCAAGGCACTTTCCGGGGTGGTCGACGCGGGTCGGCAAAGCAGGCAGCATTCAGCCCCGCCGGGGCGTCCTGCCGGCCGGCGGTGCACTGGTGTCTTCGGTTAGCTTCCCTTCCGGATCGGCGGTCACGGCTTGTGGGCCCTGCTAGGCCAGGAATGTGACTAGCTGCCGGTGGCTATCGGGGGCGGGCGCGGCTGCGGCGGCGCGGGCGGCCGATCTGGCGGCCGGGGTGGGCGCGGCACCGGCGTGCCGATGACGGGCGGTCGTGTCTTCGGCGCTGCGGGCGTCTGGCCTGGCGCCGCCGATGGCGCCGGGTGCCGGGGACCAGGCAGCCGGCCTTGATGATCAGTGCGGCGACCTTCTCGGCGGCGGTGCGGGCGACGTCGGGCAGGACCGAGGTGTAGGTGTCGGCGGTCAGCACGATGCTGGAGTGGCCGAGCATGTCCTGCACCGTCCGCAGGTCCACGCCCGCGGCCAGGGCCAGCGTGGCTGCGCCGTGACGCAGGTCATGCGTGCCGCACCGGCGGCAGGCCCGCCTGCGCGGTCAGGGTCTTGAAGGTGCGGGTGAGCCGGTCGCGGGCCATCGGGTCGCCGTTGAGGCCGGTGAACACGTACCCGCTGGCGTGGTACCCGGGGCCGAAGGCGGCCGCCTCGGCGCGCTGCCGGTCGCGGTGCGCGCGCAGCGCGGTGACCGTGGTGTGGTCCAGCGCGATCACCCGGGCGCTGTGCGGGGTCTTGGGCGGGCAGACGGCGAGCTTGCCGTCGTATTGCTGCAGCTGCTGGCTGATTATCGCGACCTTGCCGTCCAGGTCGACGTCGCACCAGCGCAGCCCGGCCGCCTCGCCGCGGCGCAGGCCGCGCGGCGCGATCAGGTGATAGGCGGCGTACAGCCGGTGACCGGCGATCGCGTG
>DATGVY010000635.1:0-10585 GCA_035299845.1 Streptosporangiaceae bacterium | reverse complement strand
TGACCGGGGATGCAGCGATGACCGGGGAGGCCGCCATGACCGGGGAGGCCGCCATGACCGGGGATGCGGCCATGACGGGGGATGCCGCGATGACCGGGATGCCGCCGCCCCTGCGGGCTGATCTGGCCGGCCTGGAGCCCTACGGGGCGCCGCAGCTGGACGTCGCGATCCGGCTCAACACCAACGAGAACCCGTATCCGCCACCGCCCGGCCTAGTGCGGGCAATCGCCGATGCGGCCGCCGCGGTCGCCGCCGGGCTGAACCGGTACCCGGACCGGGACGCCGGGTTGCTCAGGGACGACCTGGCCAGCTACCTCGGCCACGGGCTGACCAGGCGGCAGGTGTGGGCTGCCAACGGGTCCAACGAGGTCATCCAGCAGCTGCTGCAGGCGTTCGGCGGTCCCGGGCGCACGGCGCTCGGCTTCGAGCCCTCGTACTCGATGCACCCGCTCATCGCCCGCGCCGCCAGTACCCGCTGGGTGCCGGCGGCCAGGGAGGCGGATTTCGGCCTGGATCCGGTCCGTGCCGCCGGGCGCGTGCGCGAGCTGCAGCCGGACCTGGTGTTCCTCACCTCACCGAATAACCCGACCGGCACGGCGCTGCCGCTGGCCGTGATCGAGGCGGTCTGCGACGCCGCGCCCGGGATGGTCATCGTGGACGAGGCGTACGCGGAATTTGCCCGCCCGGGTACGCCGAGCGCACTGGAACTGCTGAGCCGGTATCCGCGACTTGCGGTGGTCCGCACCATGTCCAAGGCCTTCGCCCTGGCCGGGGCGCGAGTCGGCTATCTGGCGGCGGAGCCGGCGGTGATCGATGCGCTGCAGGTCGTCCGGCTGCCCTATCACCTGTCCGCGCTGACCCAGGCAGTGGCCCGCGCCGCGGTCGCGCACTCCGGCGAGCTGCTGGCCACCGTGGCCGCGCTGCGGGCCGAACGCGACGCCGTGGTGAGCTGGCTGCGCGGCCTGGATCTGGCGGTGGCCGACTCCGATGCCAACTTCGTCCTGTTCGGCGAGTTCGCTGACCGCCGCGCCGTCTGGCAGGGACTGCTTGATCGCGGCGTGCTGATCCGCGAGACCGGGCCGCCGGGCTGGCTGCGGGTGACGGTAGGGACGCCGGCCGAGATGACCGCGTTCCGCGCGGCACTCGGCGTTGTGCTTGACCGGCGGGTGCCGGCATGACGGGGGACTCCGGGACAGGCGGCGGCGTGACGGGGGACGGCGTGACGGGGGACGCCGGGACCGGCGGCCGTGTGACGGGGGACGGCATGACGGGGGACGGCATGACGGGGGACGGCGGGACCGGCGGCCGTGTGACAGGGGACGGCATGACGGGGGACGCCGGGACAGCCGGCGGCGTGCCGGAGGACGGCATGACGAAAGGCGGCATGAGCAGGACAGCGCGGGTTGAGCGGGTCACCAGGGAGACCAGGGTGCTGGTCGAGCTCGACCTGGACGGGGCCGGCGTCACGGACGCCAAGACCGGCGTGCCGTTCTTTGATCACATGCTCGCCCAGCTCGGCAAGCACGGCTGCCTTGACCTGACCGTGCAGGCCAGCGGCGACACCGACATCGACGCGCACCACACCGTGGAGGACACCGCGATCACGCTCGGCCAGGCGCTGCGCGAGGCCCTGGGCGACAAGGCGGGCATCTGCCGGTTCGGCGACGCGCTGATCCCGCTGGACGAGACGCTGGCCAGGGCGGCGGTCGACCTGTCAGGGCGCGCCTATTGCGTGCACGCCGAGCCGGCCGGGATGGCGCCGCTGATCGGTACCTATGACACGACGCTGACCGGGCACTTCTTCGAGTCGCTCGCGGCCACGGCGGGTATCTGCGTGCACCTGAGCGTGCTGGCCGGCCGCAATCCGCACCACATTGTCGAGGCTCAGTTCAAGGCATTCGCCCGGGCGCTGCGCACGGCCGCCTCGCGCGATCCGCGGGCCGGCGGCATCCCCAGCACCAAGGGCGTGTTGTGAGTTCCCTGGCCCGCCCCGCCCGGGCGCGGCTGCAACCCGTTGAACACGGAGTTCAACGGCATCCAACCCGCTCAACGCCATATCGAACGGGCTGCCAGGCACCGCCCGCTCCGCGGGCGGGCTGCATCCTCAATACGAAGGGCGCGCGGTGAGTCCGCGGGTGCGGCCGCGGGTAGTCGTACTCGACTACGGCTCAGGGAATCTCCGTTCAGCCGAGAGGGCATTGCAGCGGGCAGGCGCCGACGCGTCGGTGACCTCGGACGCTGACGCGGCGCTGAATTGCGACGGGCTGGTGGTCCCCGGCGTGGGCGCGTTCGCCGCCTGCATGGCCGGGCTGCGGGCGGTCCGCGGTGAGCTGATCATCGGCAAGCGGCTGGCCGGGTCCCGGCCGGTCCTCGGGATCTGCGTGGGCATGCAGGTGCTGTTCGCCGAGGGGGCCGAGCACGGCGAGCGGACCGCGGGCTGCGGCGCACTGCCGGGCGTGGTGGAACGGCTGACGGCCCCGGTGCTGCCGCACATGGGCTGGAACACGCTGCGGCCGCCGGCCGGCACCCGGCTGCTGGCCGGGATCGACCCGGGCACCAGGTTCTACTTCGTGCATTCTTACGCCGCCCTGTCGCTGTCGCCGCGGGATGACGGCGCGGCCGGGCAGCCGGAGCCGCTGCTCACGTTCGCGACGCACGGGCAGGACTTCATCGCCGCCGTGGAGGAGGGCCCGCTGTGCGCGACCCAGTTCCACCCGGAGAAATCGGCGGATGCGGGCGCGGAGCTGCTGGCCAACTGGCTGGAGACGGTGCGATGACCGGGCCGGACTCCGCGGCCGGGCGCCCGGCAGGCACCGGCACGGACGACGGCGTCGGCACCGATGGCGCAGGCACGGGCTCGCTGACCCTGCTGCCTGCCGTGGACGTGTCCGGCGGCCAGGCCGTGCGCCTGGTCCAGGGCGCGGCCGGTACCGAGACGAGCTACGGCGACCCGCTGGACGCGGCGCTTGCCTGGCAGCGGGCCGGAGCGCGGTGGATTCACCTGGTCGACCTCGACGCCGCCTTCGGCCGCGGCTCGAATGCGCCGCTGCTCGCCGCCGTGATCGCGAAGCTGGCTGCCGCCACGCAGGAGCCCGGCGGGGCCGGCCGGCCGGGCGCCGCGGTCGAGCTGTCCGGCGGCATCCGCGACGACGCCTCGCTGGCCGCTGCACTCGCGACCGGCTGTCAGCGGGTGATCATCGGCACTGCGGCGCTGGAGAACCCGGGTTGGGTGCGCCGCGTGATCGCGGCCCACGGCGAGCGGATCGCCGTTGGCCTGGACGTCCGCGGCACCCGGCTGGCCGCGCGCGGCTGGACCTCCGACGGCGGCGAGCTGATGGACGTGCTGGCCCGGCTGGAGGCCGATGGCTGCCCGCGGTACGTGGTCACCGACGTGACGAAGGACGGCATGCTCAGCGGGCCCAACCTGGACCTGCTCCGCCAGGTCTGCGCGCGGACGGAGCGGCCCGTGATCGCCAGCGGCGGGGTGTCCAGCCTGGCTGACCTGCGGGCGGTCGCGTCGCTGCGGCCCCTCGGCGTGGATGGCGCCATCATCGGCAAGGCCCTGTACGCGGGCGCGTTCACCCTGCAGCAGGCGCTTGCGGCGGTATGCCCATGACCGTCGCCGTGCGCGTAGGCCGGGCCGGCTCCCGCGGGCGCCGGGCAGACTTCCGCGGGAACCGGCCGACGGGCGCGTGAACCCGGCAGGGCGGCTCCTGGGCGCCAGGGCTGCGGCCGAATGAGCGTCGCCGTGCGGGTCATCGCCTGCCTCGACGTGGACGACGGCCGGGTGGTCAAGGGCGTGAACTTCCGCGACCTGCGGGATGCGGGCGATCCGGTCGGGCTCGCCGCGGCCTACGACGCGGGCGGCATCGACGAGCTCGTGTTTCTCGATATCACTGCGTCCAGCGACCGCAGGGACACGATGTATGACGTGGTGCGGCGGACCGCCGAGCAGGTCTTCATCCCGCTGACCGTCGGCGGCGGAGTGCGCAGCGTGGACGACGTGGACCGGCTGCTGCGCGCCGGGGCGGACAAGGTCGCGCTGAACACCGCCGCGATTGCCCGGCCTGACCTGCTCACCGAGGCGGCGGCCAGGTTCGGCGCGCAGTGCGTGGTGGTATCCGTGGACGCCCGCCGCGGGCCGTTCCCGAGTGGTTACGAGGTGACCACGCACGGCGGGCGCCGCCCGGCCGGCCTGGACGCGGTGGCCTGGGCGGCGCGTGCGGCGGAACTCGGCGCCGGCGAGATCCTGCTGAACTCGATGGACGCTGATGGTCGGCAGGCGGGCTTTGACCTGCCGCTCATCCGCGCCGTCCGGGCGGTGGCAACGGTGCCGGTGATCGCCAGCGGGGGAGCGGGCAAGCTGACGCACTTCGCCCCGGCCGTCGAGGCAGGCGCCGACGCCGTCCTGGCCGCCAGCATGTTCCACTTTGGCGGGCTGGCCATCGCCGACGTCAAGGAATCGCTGCGCGCCGCCGGTTATCCCGTGCGGCTCACGCCAGCCCGGCCCATTCCATGATCACGGAAATTCTGGCGGGCTCCGGCACCGTTTTGTTTCCGTGATCATGAAAGAGCGTCGTCCTCGCCGCTAGCCTGGCACGGCGGCGGACGCCGCGGTGTAGTCAGAGTTGCCAGCGGGAAATGAGGGCCTGATGAGCAACAGGGCCGGCGAGCCGGCTGAGTCTGGGCTGGACCCGGCCGTCGCCGCGCGCCTCAAGCGGGATCCGGCCGGGCTGGTCCCGGCCATCGCGCAGCAGTACGACACCGGCGAGGTGCTGATGCTGGGCTGGATGGACGACGAGGCGCTGCACCGGACACTGACCACCGGCCGGTGCACGTACTGGTCGCGCAGCCGCCAGGAGTACTGGGTGAAGGGCGAGACCTCCGGTCACCAGCAGTGGGTGAAGTCGGTCACGCTTGACTGCGATGGCGACACCGTGCTGGTCAAGGTAGACCAGGTGGGTGCGGCGTGCCACACCGGCGACCGCACCTGCTTCGACGCTGCCGTGCTTGACACCGTCACCGGGGACCGGGACGCGAGCAGCGGCTGATCCCCGGCCCGCCATGAGATCGGTAAGCGCCGAGCCCGCCCCGCACTCGGGCGTAGTCCGTTCACGCCGGGCCGGGCCGATCAGTCCAGGCCCGCGAGCACCTCGGTGGCGGCCCGCTCGCCCGACCGCACGGCACCGTCCATGTAGCCCGACCAGGTTGTCGCGGTCTCGGTGCCCGCCCAGTGGATGGGCCCGACGGGCTCGGGCAGGGCGTGCCCGTACCGGGTCCAGACGTTGGGCCCGAACAGAGTGCCGTAGCAGCCGCCGCTCCACTGCTCCCGCTGCCAGTCAAGCTCCGCATAGGCAGCCGGCGTCGCAGCCCGCGGCCCGAAATAGCGCACGAACGAGCTCAGCACCGCGCGCCGCCGTTCCGCTGCGCTGGCGCGGCCCAGGCGGCGGGCCTCGTCGCCCTCAAGGAAGCCGAGCAGCACGCCGGGGGAGCCGTCCGGCGGCGAGTTGTCGAACACCACCCTGGCGCCCTCCCCGTCGCCGGTGGCCTGCCCGCTCAGGCCGTCGGCGCGCCAGAACGGCTCGGCATAGATTGCCTGGCACTTGGTCACCGAGCCCATCGGCGTCCGCTGGGTGAGCTGGTCACGCCAGTGCGGCAGCGGCGGGTCGTAGCTGATCCGCCCGGCCAGCACCGGCGGCACCGACACGATGACCCGCCTGCCCGCGTACTCGCCCGGCCCCGGGTGCTCGCCCTGGGCGGTTCCGCCGGCCCAGCCCGTTTCGGCGGTTACCTGGCCGCCGCCCACCCGGATCCGGCGTACTGGCGAGCCGAGCAGCACCGTCCCCTCGGCCAGCCGGCTGGCCAGCCGCTCGGCGATCAGCTGCGACCCGCCGGTGAACCGGTCCTGCTGCGCCCCGCCGGTGGTGTCAATGGTCCGCTGGAATGACCCGGCGGACCGGGCATAGAACAGCACGTGCAGCAGGGAGATGTCGCCAGGCTCGCATGCGAACACCGCCTCGATCCCCAGCGAGAGCAGTGACCGGGCGGCGCGGCTTGGCGCGTTCCGCCGCAGCCATGTCTCGAATGTCTGCCCGTCCCACCTCGCGGCCCGCGGCGCCGTCCAGGGCGCGTCCGGCGGGACCCGCCTGGCCAGCGACTCCAGCCGGGCCTGGGCCCGGCCGACGTCGACAAGCGTGAGCGGGCTGATCCGCGGGATGGCGCCGTGATACGTGCCCCGCTTCCCGCGGAAATGCAGCACCTTGGCCCCGTCGTCGTAGGTCGGGAACGTGGCCACGCCAAGCTCGCCCGCCAGCGCCAGAATCCGGTCCTGGGTCGGCCCGGCCCACTGGCCTCCCATCTCGACGATCTTGCCGTCGCCGATCGGGTGGCTGACGACCCGCCCGCCGACCCGGTTGCGCGCCTCCAGGACGATCACCGACCGGCCGGCGTCGGCCAGGGCGCGCGCCGCCGTCAGGCCGGCCAGGCCGGCGCCGACCACGATGACATCGACCGTTGTGATCATCTGCCGTCTCCTGTCTAGTGGGAGGATAGCCACAGGCGCCACGGCAGGGAGGTACGGCGATGGCCGGAGGTAACGCCAAGGTAAAGAAGTCCGCTGCGGGAAAGGGCGCATCGGCCGGCAAGGCAAAGCGGCTGCCCAAGCAGCTGTACGAGACCGAGCTGTTCCGGCTGCAGGCGGAACTCGTCAAGCTGCAGGAATGGGTGCGCTCCGAGCGGGCCCGGATCGTGGTGATCTTCGAGGGCCGCGACGCCGCCGGGAAGGGGAGCACGATCAAGCGGGTGGCCGAGTATCTCAACCCCAGGATCGCCCGGATCGTCGCGCTGCCGGCACCGACGGAGCGTGAGCAGACCGAGTGGTACTTCCAGCGCTATATCGAGCACCTGCCGGCGGCCGGCCAGATCGTGCTGTTCGACCGTAGCTGGTACAACCGCGCGGGGGTCGAGCGAGTGATGGGCTTCTGCACCAAGGAGGAGTACGGCCGGTTCCTGCATCAGTGCCCGATCTTCGAGCGGCTGCTCGTCGAGGAGGGCATCCTGCTGCGGAAGTACTGGTTCTCGGTGAGCGACGATGAGCAGGAGAACAGGTTCCGGTCCCGGCTGCAGGACCCGATGCGGCGGTGGAAGCTGTCCCCGATGGACCTGGAGTCCGTCACCAAGTGGGAGGACTACTCGCGGGCCAAGGACGAGATGTTCGTGCACACCGACATTCCGGAGGCGCCGTGGAACGTCGTGGAGAGTGATGACAAGCGCAGCGCCAGGATCAACATGATCGCCCATCTGCTGTCCACCATTCACTACCACGACGTGCAGCGGCTGCCGCTGTCCCTGCCGCCGCGGCCGCCGTCCCAGGGATACCAGCGAGCGCCGCGTGAGCTGCAGACCTACGTGCCCGACTACACCGCCGAACTCAAGAAGAACGGGGCGCCGTGATCGTTACCGTGCTGGTTCAGCGGCAGGCGTGGCGGGCCCGGCAGTGTGTCCGGCCGGGCGCGGACTATGGCTGCGCCGGGAATCGCCGGGGGATCAGCCCTCGGCGAGAGACTCCAGCGACGTGTCCGGGTCGCAGAGCGCAGCCACGTCCACCGGCCGGCCGGACCGCACCAGCGCCTGGATCGCGTCGTTCACGTCCCAGACGTTGACGTTCATCCCGGCCAGCACGCGCCCTTCGTCCCCGAGCCAGAACGCGATGAACTCGCGCCCGTCGACATCGCCGCGGAAGACGACGTCGTCGTAGCCGTCGGGCTCGACGTAGCCGGCATACTCCATGCCCAGGTCGTACTGGTCGGTGTAGAAATACGGCACCAGGTCATAGGCGACATCCTGGCCGAGCATCGCCTTGGCGGCAGCCTGCGGCTGGTTGAGCGCGTTGGCCCAGTGCTCCACCCGGACGTGCTTGCCGAGCAGGGGATGGAACGCGTTGGCGACATCGCCGGCGGCGAAGATGTCCGGGTCGGAGGAACGCAGCTGTGCATTGACCCAGATGCCGTTATCGACCTCCAGCCCCGCCGCCGACGCGAGCTGGCTGTTGGGCGTGATCCCGACCCCGACGATGACCACGTCCGCAGCGACGTGGCTGCCGTCGGCGAGGCGGACGCCGGTGGCCTTGCCGTCGCTGCCGGTGATCTCGTCGATCTGCACCCCGCCGCGCAGATCGACTCCGTTGTCCCGGTGCAGGCCGGCGAAGATCCGGGCGACCTGCCGGCCGAGCACCCGCTGCAGCGGCAGTTCCGCCATCTCAAGCACGGTGACGTCGGCGCCGGCGGCACGCGCGGCGGCCGCGGTCTCCAGGCCGATCCAGCCGGCGCCGATCACCGCAACCCTGGACGCGTCCGCAAATGCGGCCCTGATCCGGTCGCTGTCCCCGAGGCTGCGCAGGTAGAGCACGCCGTCGAGATCCGCTCCCGGCACGGACAGCGGCCGCGGCGAGGATCCGGTGGCCAGCAGCAGCCTGGCGTAGCCGGCCTTGCTGCCGTCGGACAGGCTCACCTCATGCGCCGTGCGGTCAATCGAGGTGACCGCCACCCCGAGGCGGAGGTCCACGTCGTGCTCGGCGTACCAGTTCTGGGGATGGACGTACACGGTCTCCCGCTCGGCCTTGCCGAGCAGGTAGTCCTTCGACAGCGGCGGGCGCTCGTAGGGCCGTTCTGTCTCCTGGCCGATCATCACAACTGGGCCGTCGAAGCCCTCCGCGCGCAGCGTCTCCGCGGCCTTGGCCCCGGCGAGGCTTGCCCCGGCGATGACGCGGGTCGTGTCCGTGGTCATGCTCAGCTCCTCTGCTGCCGTGCTGGCTGTGCCCGCAGGGTGTCGGCCAGTTGCTCGCCGAGCCGCCCCCAGGCGCTGTCGAACATGGTCACGCCGTTGTCCTCAAGGGTGGCCGTGACGTCGTCATAGTCGATCCCGAGCGCCTGCAGCTGATCGAGCACCTGCTGCGACTCGTCATAGTGGCCGTGGACCGAGTCGGCAGGCACCGCGCCGTGGTCGGCGACGAGGCGCAAGGTGGCCTCGGGCATGGTGTTGACGACGCCGGACGCGACCAGGTCGACCACGTAGCGGGTATCCGGATAGGCCGGATCCTTGACCGACGTCGATGCCCACAGCGGCCGCTGCGGGCGGGCCCCGGCAGCCTCAAGCGCGGCCCACCGCGACGAGGAGAAGACCCGCTCATAGTGCTGGTAGGCCAGCCGGGCGTTCGCGATGGCCGCACGGCCGCGCAGCGCCGCCGCGTCACTGGTCCCGATCTTGTCCAGCCGGGCGTCGACCTCGGTGTCCACCCGGGATACGAAGAACGAGGCGACCGACGCCATCGATGACAGGTCATGGCCGGCCTGGCCGGCCCGCTCCACGCCGTCCAGGAAGGCGTCCATCACCGCGTCGTAGCGCCGCAGCGAGAAGATCAGCGTGACGTTGATGCTGATCCCCTCGGCGAGGCACGCGGCGATCGCCGGCAGTCCCTGCCGCGCGGCCGGGATCTTGATGAACAGGTTGGGCCGGTCGACCAGCCACCACAGCGCCCGCGCCTCGGCGATCGTGGCCTCGGTGTCGTGCGCAAGCCGCGGGTCGACCTCGATCGAGACCCGCCCGTCCACTCCGGCTGAGGCGTCATACGCCGGCCGGAGCACGTCGCAGGCCCAGCGCACGTCGAACGTGGTCAGCGCGCGCAGCGCCTCGGCAGTCTGCACGCCACGGGCGGCCAGGTCATGCAACTGCGGGCCGTACGCGTCGCCCTCGGTGATCGCCTTGGCGAAGATGCTGGGATTCGTGGTCACTCCCACCACATGGTCGCGGGCGGCCAGGCGGGCGAGGCTGCCCGACATCAGCCGCTCCCGGCTCAGGTCGTCCAGCCAGATCGAGACCCCGGCCTCGCTCAGTGCCGTTAGAGCGTCGGTCATTGCTGTCCTTCTTCCTCTGTCGGCTGCGCGGCACTGATAGCGACGCAGCAGCGCCCGGGCCCGGGGTCTAGTACCGGATGGAGCCCGCTCGCGCCGAGGCCCTCGGTGATGCCCTGGACAAGGGCCAGGTTCATGCCGCAGATCAGGTCGGGGTGCTCGATGGCGAGCTGGTGAAACGGGCAATTACGCAGTCTCAGCACGCCGGCCTGATCGCGGGCGGGTTCGAAGCCGTGCGCGCGCAGTGCCGATTCCGTGGCCTGGCGTGCGCTTATCCGGCGAGCGCGGTCGGCCCGATGGCGTTTCCCCAGTTCAGCGCCGTGCTGCCGGGCCGCTGCCCGCAGCGCTGCCCGGCTGTCGCCACCGCCATCGGACTGCACGGCCTGCGCAAGCAGGCGCGCGGCCAGCTCGTACTCGCGCGGCGGCAGTGTCACGGTGAACTCGCGTTCAGAACGTCGGTAGAATTTCGCCGGCCGCCCGGCACCCCGGCCGGCCCGGCCTGCGGGCCGCTGGTAGGAGGCCGTGAGCAGCCCGAGCCCGACGAGCTTGTCCAGGTGGTAGGCGGCAAGCCCGCGGCCGATCCCGGCGGCGGCCGCGGCCTCGTCCCGGCCCACCGGCCCGGCGCTGCCGGACACGAACTCATAGAGCTGGCCGCGTACCGGGTCGTCGAGACCGCT
>DATGVY010000634.1:0-10195 GCA_035299845.1 Streptosporangiaceae bacterium | reverse complement strand
TCCGATGAACGCTCCGAGCTTGCCGATCCCGGCCGAGATGCCGTGACCGGTGGCCCGCATCGCCACCGGGTACAGCTCGGCCGGCATCACGAACGTGGTCATGTTCGGCCCGAACTCGGTGAAGAAGTAGCTGATCCCGTAGGCCACCAGGAACGGCAGCACGGCGGTCGTCATTCCGGGCACCAGCGCGATAACGGCGAAGCACAGCGCCATCACCGCGAAGCCCAGCAGCTGCAGCCGCCGGTGCCCGATCCGGTCCATGCGCGCGATCGCGAGGGCGTAACCCGGAACTGCGGCGACGACGAAGATGGCCAGCTGGATGGCGATCTTCGTCATCGTCGAGGAATTCGGGGAGATCAGCCCGATGATCTGCGGAGTGGAGATGGTGTTGCCGTAGTAGGCGTAGTCGAGCAGGAACCAGCAGCCAGCCGTGCCGGCCAGCATGACCAGGAACTTGCGGTTGGTCAGGAACGCCCGCAGCCCCATCCCGTGCCGCGCGACCGCCTTCGGCGCGCTGACCTGCACCGCGCCTGCGCTGTACTCCGACATCTGGCTGGCGGCAGCCTCCGCGCGACCTTGCATCTGCACCTGGTAGCGCGGCGACTCCGGCATCCGGCGCCGCAGGTAGATGACAGCGGCCGCCGGGACGGCGCCGAGCCCGAGCAGCACCCGCCAGGCAACATCTGAGCTGGCGCCGGCCCCGAGCAGGCCGAGGGCGACCAGCGGGCCGATGATGAGACCCAGCGCCTGAGTGGAGAAGACCAGGCCGACCATCTTGCCCCGGTCCTTGCAGTTGGCGTACTCGGTCATCAGCACGGCGCTGACCGGATAGTCGCCGCCGACGCCGAGGCCGAGCAGGACGCGGAAGCCGATCAGCACCCAGAACGAGGGCGCCAGCGCGGAGCCGAGCGCGGCTGCACGAGCCGGCTGGCCCGGCGACCGCCGCGGCCATTCTGCGGGCCGTGTCTCATGTTGCCGGGAAGATGCGAGTACTGCCCGGAGGGAGCGTTGCCTCGATCGATCGGCCGGCTTGCACGTGGAGGCGCTCGACGTCTCGATGCAGCAGCAGCGCTGTGACGGGCGGGTCGGAGGCCAGGCTGATGCGGGCGAGCGGTCGTGTGAGAAGGATCCGCTCGATGTGTGCCGTGAGGCTGGTGCCCGCGGGGGAATCACGCGCGGGCATGCCGAGAAGAACGTCTTCCGGCCGGTAGAAGATGTGCACGGGGCCGTGCATTTCCGCGGGCGCCGTGCCGGGGAGAAGGAGCTGGCCGGTTCGCACTGTTCCGTGCGCGGC
Source organism: Streptosporangiaceae bacterium (assembly GCA_035299845.1). GTDB lineage: Bacteria > Actinomycetota > Actinomycetes > Streptosporangiales > Streptosporangiaceae > Palsa-506. The sequence goes on along the minus strand of DATGVY010000634.1, from coordinate 8,901 downwards.
GATGCCGTTCCCGAGTTCTGACCAGCCAAGCAGGCGGGCGACGTCCTGGTCGATGGGCTCGGCGGCCACCTGGCTGACGGATCCTGTCTGGCGGAGCTGGCCGCCGGCGATGACGGCGAGATCATCGCCGATGCTCAGTTCCTCGTCCCGATCGTGGGTGACGTGCACGGCAGGGATGTCGAGCTCGGCTAGCAGCTCTTGTAGCAGCATGCGCATTTCCTCGCGGGTTGGCTGGTCGAGCGCGGACAGCGGCTCATCGAGCAGCAGCAGGCCGGGCTTGATTGCCAGCGCCCGGGCGAGGGCGACTCGCTGGCGTTCGCCGCCGCTGAGCCAGCGCGGTGACCGGCTGGCCAGCTGCGAAAGTCCCAGTTGGCACAGCAGCGAATCGGTATCTGCACCGGAGGCGTCCCGTCTGGCCCGCGGCCCGAACCTGACGTTCTCCTTGACTGACAGGTGCGGGAAGAGGGCTGCGTCCTGGAAGACCAGGCCGATGCGCCGCCGTTCCGCCGGAACGCCGGTGAGGTCCGCTCCGGCGAGGCGGATCTTCCCCGAACGCTGGGGGCGGAGTCCGGCGATGGTCTCAAGGAGCATGGTCTTGCCGGCCCCCGACGGGCCGAGCAGTGCCAGCACCCGGCCGGCCGCCACGCCGAGGTCGATCGGGCCGAGGTTGAAGGACCCGGCCCGGCCTGCGAGTCCGCTGACGTCCAGCCCGTGGTCAGCGGTAGGCACGGTCAACCCGGGCCAGCAGTCGGCCAGCGGCCAGCGTGCGGAAGACCAGGAACGTGGCCAGCGTGACGATCAGCAGCATGACGGCGGCCGATGCTGACTGGGTGAGGCCGGATTGCAGGAACAGGTTGTAGATCTCGACCGGGGCGGTGGCCGGATAGTAGGCGAGGATCACCACGGCGCCGAACTCGCTGATCGAGCGGGCGTAAACAAGCACGGCGCCGGTCAGCACCCCGCGCAGCCCGAGCGGCACGGTGATGCGCCGGAACGCGTGCCACGGGGTGGCGCCCAGGCTCCGGGCTGCCCGTTCCAGCCTCGGGTCGATGGCCTCGAACGCCACCCGGGCGCTGTTGACGGCAAAGGGCGCGCTGACGAACAGCATCGCGGTCACGATTCCCCACTGGGATCCGTAAAAGGACACCCCGAGGTGGGTTGCCGGGCTTCCGACCCAGCCGGTGCGCCCGAACAGGAACAGCAAGGCGATCCCGGCAACGGTGTGCGGGACGACCAGCGGCAGGTCCACCACCGCCTGGACCAGGCCGCGTCCGCGGAAGGTGCCGCGGGCCAGCAGGTAGGCCAGCGGCACGCCGAGCAGCGTCGCGATCCCGGCGGTGATCGCAGCCGCCTGCAGGCTCAGCAGTGTCGCGTCCCGGATCGCGGCGGTGTCGGCGGCGTGCCGCAGGCTCGTCACAGACGAGGTCGTCGCCAGCCGCACGATCGGCAGTACGATGAACGCCAGCAGCAGGCCACCGAGCAACCACATGAGGACCCCGAACCAGCCCGACGGCCAGCTGCGCGCCTGCTTCCCCGAAGCCGCCGCTGTCACGTGCTCATCTTGCCGCCCGGCGACGGACTTGGCATTGCCGGACGCGGCGGCGTCGCGCTGGAAGCCCTGGCCGGCTCAGCCGCCGGAAGCGGGCCATGGCGTGGTGAGCGACTGCAGCGAGGCCGGGAGCTTGCCGTGGCTGCTTGCCAGGGCAGGGGAGATGACCACGAACCCGTTGCCGTGCATGATCGCCTGACCCTGCGGGCTCAGCACGAAGCTGATGAACTTCTGGCCCAGTGCCGCGTCGGGCGCTGTGCTGGGGATGGTCAACCCGTAGATGATGGGCTTGGCAGGCAGCGCGCCCAGCGAGCCGGCGTGGATGGTGACCTTGCCGTAGGCCGCCGCCATGGCCGGGTCTGACAGGTTGATCTGGGCAGGCAGCGCGATGTACTTCAGGTGGTTCTCAAGCGCGGTGGATTTGTAGATCGCCAGGTAGTCGATCTGGCCGGATTGCAGCGCGGCGATCAGCGAGGTCTCCGTCTCGGCGACACTGGAGTCGGGCGAGTTCTTCAGCACCGACGCCGACAGTTCCGGGTCGTGGTAGTAGGCGTTGGCCAGCTGGAGCATCTGCAGCGTCTGATAACCCGACGGGTCCGCGGCCGGATTGGACCGCCCGATCCGCACTCCGGGCTGGGCCAGCACCTTGTACCAGCTGCCGGCGCTGAGCTGGCTGTCCGGCGGGCATAACAGCCCGTTCGCCCGCGCCCTGCTGCGCGGCCGCCAGCCCGCGATCATCCACCTGTGGCGCCGCGAGCAGGGCCTGCTGACACCGGAGGGCAACCCGGACCGCGTCACAGGCCCCGCAGACCTGCGCATCCTGCGGATCGCCCGACGGCAGTTCGGCACCGGGACACGAGTGCTGCTGGACCGGCTGCTGGCCGAAGCCGGAATCCCGCCCGCCGCCGTGACCGGACCAGAGGCGAACTCGCATCTGGAAGTCGCCATGACCGTCGCCTCCGGGCAGGCCGACGCCGGACTCGGCGTACGCGCCGCCGCCACTGCCCTGGACCTCGGCTTCGTCCCTGTCGTCTGGGAGGACTTCGACATCGTGCTCAGCGGCGATGCCCTCCCGGCCGCCGAACCGCTCATCTCCACCCTGCGCGATCCCAGCGTGCAGTCATTAATCTGCGCACTCGGCGGCTACGACGTCTCCCGCGCGGGCTCAGTGGAACTGCTCACCTGATCAGGAGCCAGTCCTCTGGCTGACGCAAGTAGGAGTATTCAGGGCACGAGAGGCGGACCAGGGTGGCTGGTGCTGAAGGGCTCCCTTGCCGGGGTAACGCCTCCGGGGACTTCTGCATGGCGTCAGGATCGCCGCCTGGGCTGCCATGCCCGGCTCCGCTGGGTACGCAGGCATACCTCACAGCCGCCCGGCACTGGCCGGCGGCAGCGTCGCGATGTGCTCCCCGCACCGCGCCGGGTCGTACCCGGGCAGGCTCGCGAGCTGGTCGAGCAACCAGCGCGACGAGAGCACCTTGAGCAGGCCCTGGACCTCGCGGGAGCCGGCCTGGCCGGCTGGGATGACCAGGTCGAAGCGCTCGACGGCCAACGGGACGAACGCCAGGCCGTAGGCAAGGGCCGCGGGCTCGCTCGCGATCCCCGCATCGGCCAGTCCCGCGGCGATGGCGGCCGCTACCTGCAGGTGCCCGGTCGCCTGAGTGCCGTAACCAGGCAGCTGGCCGACCTCGATCCCCAGCCCGGCCAGCTCCCGGTCGAGCACGCTGCGCGCCTCGGCACCCGGCTCCCGGTTCACCAGCCGCAGGCCGCGCCGGGCCACATCGGCGACGCCGGAGACGCCGCCGGCCAGCTCCGGCCGCAGCGCCAGCCCTTCGCGCCAGGAGCAGAACCCGATCACCTCGCCGCCCTGCGGCAGCAGCTCCGCGGCCGGGCCGGTGTTGTACTCGCCGGTCCGCCCGCGCAGATGCGCCCCGGCGGCGTGCACGAGCCCGTCGGCGGCCAGCCCGAGTGCCTCCCGGCTCGGGCACGGCCACCAGCTGAAGGCCACCGGCGGATCGAGCAGGCCGAGCGGGGTCTGCAGGAGCGGCAGCGCCGGGTCGCAGCCCGCGGCCACAAGAGTCGGCCGCGGCGGCCCTATGGGCCGGACCGGCCTGCCCGCGCCCGCCCCATTGTCCGGCTCGCCGGCGAGCCCGCCGGCCGGGAGGAACCCGGCCCGGCTCACCGTGGCCCCGGCCAGCGGCAGCGCGACGAACCCATCACCCATCGGCGCGAGCACAACCCTGCCTCCCTCCCCGCCAAGCGGCGCGACCGGCCTGGCCACCACCGGCGGAGTGGGGCTGGCCGGCCCGAACATGTCCTCCACCGTCATGCCCAGCGCACGGGCCAGTGCCAGGGCGACCCGCAGGGACGGGTCGGATAGGCCAGACTCGACGGCGGAGACGGCCTGCCGCGACACGCCGGCCATGCCGGCCAGCTGCTGCTGCGAGAACCCGCGTGCCTGCCGGGCAAGCCGGAGCCGCAGGCCGTCTGCGGCCCCGGGTCCGCTACTCATCGTCGTACCTCCCTGGGAGGGCCAGAGCTCCGACCTGAAAGTCATCGAGGACCGCAGGCGGCTGCCGGGATCAACGGCTCCCTACGACGCTATCGCCGGATCGCTCAGCAACATGCCCGGCTTCAGGCACCATCAAGGCCAACCCTGCGTTTTCCTTCCTGGCCGGGAACCCGGCTGGGGCGGCGTGCTAGACGAGTGCGTCCAGGCAGGTGTCCAGCTGGGTGATCTCGGCGGTCAGGCCTGGTGGCGGCGGGCCACGGCGGCCATCGCGGCCTTCGCCGCCTCGGCCGGGCTGGTGAGGTCACCGGGGCGGAACCGGGCGGCCACCTTGACGCGATCTCGCGTGGGCAGGCCGGCCAGCTTGTCCCGTAGCGGCCCGGGGCGGTGGCGATCAGGTCGCGTAGCTGGTTGCCGGCCTGGGTACGGGCCTTGATGGCGCCGCGGCGGGCGACCCGCAGCGCCCGGACCGGCCTCCACCGCCCCGTCACCGGACTTCGGCGTCCCGGACGCCTCGCCGTTCAGGGCGGCCAGCGCGGCGGCGACCGCGTCGGCGCCACCGGACTTGCCGCGGCGGCGGCGGGCCTGCCGGTTCGGCCGGATCACCTCGGCCACCTCCACGCCCTCGGCGGCCAGGTAGCGGGCCAGGCCGGCCCCGTCGCGAGCGCCGCCGGCGCGACCTCTGACGGCGGCCGCCCGGTCCCGATCAGGATCGGCGCCAGAATCGATCCGCCGCCGATGCCGCCGACGCAGCCCACGATGGCGGCTACCAGGACCAGGACCGGCGGCGGGATCCGCGCCGACCGGGCAATGCTCGCCTCGCGCTTCGGGCGGGTGGCGGCCAGCCACGCCCCCATAGGCAGAAGTACCACCGCGACGATGAGGTCAGCCCTGGCTCGACCTGGTGGAGGGTCGGTTGTGAGGCGTTCGCCGGTATGGGTGGCCTCTCTCGCCAGCCGATCTGCGCTGGCCTTGCTCGTGTCGCGGAACTTAGACCGCGAGCGTCGGCTCGTCGGGTGCGGACAGACTCAGCACGGCGCCGGCCACCGCGGGCGACGCGCTGATCCTCGCCTCAAGCGCCCGCAGCCGGACGGCCAGGTGTGACTCGGTGTCATCGCCGGTGAGATCGACGTCGCCGATCACCGAGACCATCCGCGGCCCGACGATCTCCAGCCGCAGATAGGTCACCCGGGCGACCTCCGGCGCATCCAGCAGCGCCTGGATGGTGGCCGCACGCACGCGGGGGTCGGCCTCCTGGCCGATAAGGAACCGCCGATTGCGGTTGATCAAGACGATCGCGACAACGGCGAGCAGCACGCCGACCAGGATCGATCCGGCGGCGTCCGGAATCGGGGAACCGGTCAGCTGGTGGGCGGCTAGGCCGACGGCCGCGATGAGCAGACCAGTCAGGGCGGCGGAGTCTTCGGCGAACACCGCCCGCAGGGTCGGATCGGAGGTGGCCAGGACATGCTCGATGAGGTCCCGCTGCATCGACTGGGCCTCGGGCCTGGCCTGCCGGACCGACTGCAGGAAGGAGATTGCCTCCAGAACGAAAGAGACGGCGAGCACGACATACCCGACGACGAAGTGGCTGGCCGGCTCCGGCCTGATGAGCTCCTGGACGCCGTGCGTGACGGACACCGCAGCACCGGCCACGAACAGCCCGAGCGCGGCGAACAGCGACCAGACGTAGGCCTCCCGGCCGTGACCAAAAGGGTGCGCGAGGTCGGGCGGGCGGCGGGACCGCCGGCTGGCGACCAGCAGGAAGACCTCGTTGCCGGCGTCCGCCCAGGAATGCGCCGCCTCGGCCAGGATCGACGCCGACCCGGTCATCATGGCAGCGACCGACTTCGCCATTGCCACGAGCACGTTGGCGCCGAGGGCGACCAAGACCGTCGTGACACTCTCAGACCCGCCGGGACCGCCCGGACCCGGCACCGACCTGAGCAAGTCATGGGATCCGCACACGCCCGCCTCGGCCAAGACCGGTGCCGGAGCCTGCTCGCCGTCTTGCTCGTGCGCCATCAGCCAGTGTTAACACATCGACCCCGGCGCCCGGAACGGCAGCAGCGTCACAGCCCACCCGCAACCCATCAGCGTCGCCGGAGAACCCACCGACGACAAGCCGACCGTGACACTCGAGCCGCCATCGGATCCCGATCACGTCTCGAGCTTCCTGAACATCCGCGTGGCCGACATCGATGCCGTCTACGAGCAGTGGAGCGCCCGCGGAGCGGATTTCCTGACCTCGCCGATCGACCGTGGCAGCGAGATTCGCTGTTACATGCACGACCCCGATGGCCACCTGATCGAGGTGGGCCAGCTGGTGGGGCGCGTCGAGGACTGATCGCGCGGCGTATCGCTCGTCATCATGGCTGATGTTCATGCCCGTTCTGGGTAGGAACGGGTTGTCATGGCGTGGGCGCTGGCCTTGGTCGTGGTCATCGGCGTCGGCCTGCCGCTGGCCGCCTGGTCCATCACGCGCCGGCTACCCCCTCCGCGCCGCAGCGTGGACAGGCTCGGGATCGGCTACGACGCAATCGACAAATGGCTTCTGGATCAGTACCAGCTTCCCCCACGCGACCGCTGGCGAGTCCGGACGGCGGTGTTCAAGGGCCGCCAGGTGAACGATGCGACGCTGGCGCGGGCCGCGCGCGGGCTTGCCACCCGGGTGCTCACCGGAGGGTTCAGAGTGCTGCGGCTGTCCCAGGTGCTGGGCTGGGTAGACCTGATGGTGGCGACCGGTTCCGCGGGCGCCGGACTCGTCTTGCTCATTACCAGCCACCACGCCGAAGGGCTGGTGCTGGGCGTTATCTCTCTTGTCAACAGCGGGCTGTTCATGTTCGCGGGTGTGATGCGCGCGCTACGGTTCCCACGGCAGATTCGGCGCAACGTGGTGAAGGCCCTGCAACTCAACCAGGACGGCACGTAGGACGACCCGGCGAGGCGCGGAACAGACGCGGACCAGACGCGGACCAAGAAGCGCGGCGCATCATGGTCTGCACGGTGATGCCCAGGTCAGTCATGGTGACCGCGTCGATGATCAGCCGCCGCCGCGGCGCGGCCTGGCTGCGGCACCCGCGCCGCCGGACGGCAACCGCGCCGCATGCTGATCGCGCGCCTGCGGGACCGCGCAGGCCGGGCGTCAACTTGAACCAGGCCGAGCGCGAACAGGTCGAAGTGGCTAGCTCGCAGCGGTCGCGGGCTGTGCCGACTCGGCACGGAACTGTACGCCGGCCTCCGGGGTATATACCAGAAAGGTCAGGGTTTCCTGGAAGTACAGGTGCACGTGGCCGGTGTCATGTGACAGGTAGCCGATGGACAGATCCTGACCGAGGTGCAGCTCGTAATCCCCGCCGCGGGCGGACAGCAGGAACGCGCCGTCGATGGCGGGCGCCCAGATGATATCCCCATCCACGACCCGGGCCAGGTGCTCCCGGACCGGATAGCCGTAGTCCGACGTCTCGCTGACGGCGGTGTAGGCGCTGGCGCTGAGCAGCAGCGCATACGGGCCGCCGACGCCAGCCAGCCGCAGCGATGCCAGCGCCCGGCTGATGACGTCCGGGTATCCCCGCACGTCCGCTGGCAGGCTGAGCGCGGGGTTCGACGAGCTCTCCCGGATCCCGGGGATGCCGCCGGCCGGGTATCCCTCGAACACGGCCCGGTCCTCGGCAAAGGCCATCTTGCGGGCCGCATCCTTCACCGGCTGCCAGTCCGGGTCTCTCGCGCCGCGCTCGACGTCATCGACGTCCTGCCGGTTCACGGTGAACGGCACCCTTAGCTCGATGACCGGCTGCGCACGGCGCGCCCGCGCGATCACCCCCTCCGCCGGCGGCGCGACATCGCTGAGGTGGCCTGTGCCCACCGCTGACAAGATGGTGCCGCCAGGCCCCTGAACATCTGCCACCCGGCGGCCGGCCAGGTGCAGCGTGAAGGTGCGCTTGGCCTCGTCCTCGATGCTGGCCCAGGCGGCGCCTGAGATCGGCGCAAGCTCGCGGTGCAGGTTATTCATTGCTGAACGCTCCTTTTATTTTCAGGCCGCCTATCCCGAGGGAGCCCTCACCCGGGACTTCCTCGCCCGGCGGGAGGCCATCGTCGGCCGGGGACGCCTCGCCGGGCGCGGCAACCGCACCGGCCGACGCTGCTGGCGGCCCTGGCAGGTCGTCGAGGAAATCGGCCGACGGCACGAAAAACAGGCCGCCGGTAACGGCGGTGGAGAAGTCCAGGATCCTGTCGTAGTTGCCGGGCGGCCTGCCGACGAACATCCTGACCAGCATCTGCTCGATGACGGCAGGCGTGGCCGCGTATGCGATGTAGTAGGTGCCGAACTCACCGCGCCCGACCTCGCCGAACGGCATGTTGGCGCGCAAGATCTGCCGCTGCGTGCCGTCGGGTTCGATGATGGTGTTCACGGCGACGTGGGAGTTGGCCGGCTTGATGTCGTCGGGCATCTCGATGTCGGACAGCTTGCTGCGGCCGATGACCTTCTCCTGTTCCTCCACCGGCAGCGCGTTCCACGCCCCCATGTCGTGCCGGTACTTCTGGACGATGACGTAGCTGCCGCCAGCGAAACCAGGGTCCCCGTCACCGACCAGGGCCGCCGCGGCGGCCGCGGCCCCCGTAGGGTTCTCGGTCCCGTCAACGAAACCGATGAGGTCACGTTCGTCGAAGTACCGGAACCCGTGCACCTCGTCGCACACGCTGACCAGGCCCGCCAGCCGGTCCATGACGTGGGCTGCGAACTCGAAGCACAGGTCCATCTGATTGGCCCGGATGTGGAACAGCAGGTCCCCTGGGGTGGCCACGGCACGGTGCCTGGCCCCGGCCAGCTCGCGGAACGGAT